>DATEXK010000269.1:0-2993 GCA_035257065.1 Gaiellaceae bacterium
CGGCTGCGGCGCTGCCCGGGCGTGGAGCGCACGCGGTGCTCGCCGCGTGCGCGCTCGCGTCGCTGCTAGTCGTCTGCGTGCAGAGCTTCCGTGGCGAGCACGTGGCCTGGGGAACCTGGCGGGACTATCTGGCCCTCACGAAGCCGCGCATCATGTCGCTGCTGCTCGTCACGGGCTTCTGCGGGATGATCGTCGGCGCGCGCGGGTGGCCCGGCACGACGACCGCCGTCGCCGCCATGGTCGGCCTCGCGCTCGCGTGTGGCGGAGCGAGCGCCCTGAACCACGTGCTCGACCGCGATATCGACCCGCTGATGGGCGAGCGCACGAAGCAGCGGCCGGTCGCGTCAGGCCGCGTCGCGCCGAGCCGCGCGCTCGAGTTCGGGCTCGCGCTCTCCGCCTTCTCGTTCGTCCTGCTCGCGAGCACGGTCAACGTCCTGACCGCGGTGCTCGCGCTCGTCGGCAACCTCTTCTACGTCGTCGTCTACACGCGCTTCCTCAAGCGCTCGACCTCGCAGAACATCGTCATCGGCGGCGCGGCCGGTGCGGTGCCGCCGCTCGTGGGCTGGGCCGCAGCGACCGGGAACGTCAACGTCGCAGCGCTCATCCTCTTCGCGATCGTGTTCGTCTGGACGCCGCCGCACTTCTGGGCGCTCGCGCTCCTGATCAAGGACAACTACAAGGCCGCGGGCGTGCCGATGCTGCCGGTGGTGAAGGGTGACCGGGAGACCGCCCGCCAGATCGTCCTCTATTCCATCGGCCTCGTCGCCGTGAGCCTGCTGCCGTGGGCGTGGGGAACGGTCGGGTTGCTGTACCTCGCGTCGGCGCTCGCGCTCGGAGCGGTCTTCGTCTGGCTCGCGGAGCGCCTGCGCCGGGAGAATACGCCCCGGCGGGCGATGGTGCTCTTCCACTACTCCCTGCTCTACCTCGCCCTCGTCTTCGCGGCGATGGCCCTCGACCTGGTGGTGTGATGGATCCGGAGCTCGCACGGAGGAACAACCGCCTCGGCTGGCTCCTCTTCGGGATCTTCTGGCTCCTGTTCGCCGGGACGGTCGGGGTGGCGTTCCTGTACCTCGCTTTCGATTAAGGCGTTGTAACCCCTAAAGGTATTCGTCTCCCCCGCCGATCCTGGGGAGGAGATGCCGCTTCTCCGCCGATTCGCTCTGCTTGCCGTCGTGGCCGCCGGCTTTGCCGCGATCTCGAGTCCTGCGTTCGCTGCGTTCGTGCGAGACCAGCCCAACGGCGTCCCGGTCGTCCTCCCGAACACCTTGGACTCGCCGAACTTCCGCATCCATTACCAGAGCGACCACATCGTCGCCCCAGCCTGGGCCATCACGCAGACGCAGGCCGGCGACATTGCCGCACTCGCCGAGCGCGCTCTCGCCGCGATTCAGGCGGACGGCTATCCGAGGCCCCTGTCGGACGGCGCGCTCGGAGGAGACGGAAGGATCGACATCTACATCGACGACTTCTCGAGCCTCATTAACGCCTTCAACACTCCCACGGGCTTCACGAAGTGGGACACGAACGGTCCGACAAGCTCCGGGTTCATCGAGTTGGCCGGCAACTTGCAGGGGAGTGGCGCGAGCGCGTTCACACAGCACGTGATCGCGCACCAGCTGTTCAACCTCCTTCAGCTCGCGATGTGGCTTCCGGCGCAGCTCTCCGACTACTGGCTCCTCACAGGGAGCGCCGAGTGGATGGGCTTCCGCGTCGACGGCTATCCGGCGCCGGCGTCCGCCAAGCTCGGTCCAGCGGACATGTCGCTGGACTGCCGCGACCCGTTCGGCGGCAGTCTGGGCGGGCCAATCGACACCTTCCCGCCCAGCAACCTGTGCGATCTGCAGTCCGACTACCGGGGCAACGGCGACTCTCGCTGGCCGTTCTTCGAATACCTGAGCGAGAAGTACGGCGCCGGCTTCGTGAAGGACATCTTCGCCCAGGGTCTGGCGGGCGCGCCGACGGCGATCGCTGCGGTCGATGCCGCGCTCAAGGCCAAGGGCACAGATCTCGCCACGGCGTACAACGCCTGGGCCCTCGACGCCGTGACGTCGGGATGGTCCGTGTCCTCGCTCCAGACCCTGAGGCCCACGCCGTACGGCCCGACGGTCTTCACCGGAGCCTCGACGACCGACAAGCTCTTCGCCGGATCGATGCCCACCGTCAAGGTGCCGACCCTGAAAGTGACCGTGAACCACCTCTCGACCCGGTATCTCAAGTTCGAGCGCGGCCTCGAGGTCGGCGGCTCGATCTCGACTGTGTGCTGGAAGGCGACTCTCACCCTGACGGTCTCGATCCCGGCGGGAACGAGCTCGCAGCCGGTCTTCTTCTGGGACGGGTCAACCACTGTTACGACGCCGCTCTCGATCAACGGCAACACGGCAACCGCCGCGATCCCGTGGGACACCTGCACGTGGGACAGCGGCGAGGGCTTCCTCTCGCTCCCGAATGCCTCGAACCCCCTGAGTCCCACGGGGATCGTCGACGCCGCCGACTTCGTCGTCAGCGCGAAGCTCGATCTCAGCAGCCCCTTGACGCAGGTCACGGCCGTCGTTCCGACGACGCCGCCGGTTCCGGTCACCGTCACGGGCCCGGTCGTCTCCGCCCCGTCGTCGGACGTCGCTCCCACGATCACGGTCTTCGGGCCGCAGTTGCTCACGCTGTCGTCCACCGCGACCCAGATCAGGCTGATCGTCAGCGCGAGCAGCGAGGGCCAGGTCAAGGCCTCGCTCGGCTTCCTTACGCTCGGAACGGTGAACCTGCGCGCCGGCAACAACGACGTTCGCTTCACGATTCCAAAGGGCACCCTGGGGACCGTACGGCGCTCCGCCGTGGCCTCCAACGTGCTCACGCTGACGCCTACATCCGCGACCGGCGCCGCGACCGGCACCGCTGTGACGCGGACGATCAGCGTGACGCCGGTCAAGCCGACGGTTGTCAAGAAGGTGCGGGCAAAGGCACCGGCCAAGAAGGCACCGGCCAAGAAGACGCCCGCG
>DATEXK010000270.1:0-2551 GCA_035257065.1 Gaiellaceae bacterium
CGCCGATGCGGTCGCGGGCGCAGCCGGCGACGCGGGCGTGCGGCAGATCGTCTACCTGGGCGGGCTCGGGGACGACCCCGAGTCGCTCTCACCGCACCTGCGCAGCCGCGCGGAGACGGGCGTACGCCTCGAGCGGGGCCCGGTCCCCGTCACGACGCTCCGCGCCGCGATGATCGTCGGCGCGGGCAGCGCGGCGTTCGAGACCATCGTGGCTCTCGTCGAGCGCCTGCCGGGGATGATCTGTCCGCGCTGGGTCTCGGTCGCGACGCAGCCGATCGCCCTGGGCGACGTCGTCCGCTACCTCGTCGAGATCCCCGGGGTCGAGCAGGCGGCCGGCCAGCGCCTCGACATCGGCGGCCCTGAGGTGATGACCTACCGGCAGATGATGGAGCGGATCGCCCGCCTGCTCGGGCGCCGGCCGCTGATCGTCGAAGTGCCGGTCCTGACGCCGCGGCTCTCGTCCCTGTGGCTGCATCTGGTCACGCCCGTCCAGGCGTCCGTCGCCCGGCCGCTCGTCGAGGGGATGCGGTACCCGACCGTCGTGCGTGACGAGCGCATCCGCGCCTGGCTTCCGTTCGAGCCGGCGCAGTTTGAGACGGCCGTACGGGCTGCACTCGCGATACGCGCACGCGGCTGACCAACACGTTTACAGTTCTGATCCTTGGCGACGTTCTCGATCCGTTTTCTCGGTTGTAAGGTTTCTCACGTCGACGCGCACGAGGTGCGCGAGCGGCTCCTCGTCGACGGCCACGTGGAGCGCGGCGACGACGCCGACGTGGCGATCGTCAACACGTGCTGCGTCACGCACGAGGCGGTGTCCAAGTCCCGCAAGGAAGCGACGCGCGCTGCTCGGACGCATCGCCGCGTGTACGTCACCGGCTGTGGCGCCAACCTTGCCGCGAATGCATTTGCAGGCCTCCCGGAGAACGTCGTCGTCGTACCGAAGCGCAGCGAGGAGACGCCCGCTTTCGTTGCCGGCGACGTCGGCGCGATCGGCTGCGTGCAGGCCGATGCGCGTCTCGACCGCGTGCGCGCGTTCGTCAAGGTGCAAGACGGCTGCAGCTTCTCGTGCAACTTCTGCGTCATCCCACTCGTGCGCGGCGCATCGCGCAGTCGCGCGGCTGATGCCGTGCTCGCTGAGATCCAGCGCCGGGTCGAGCAGGGGCATCGTGAAGTCGTGCTGACGGGTATCAACCTCGGCTGCTACCGCGACCGCGCCGCCGGCTTCGACCTGCCGCGGCTCGTGCGCGCCGCCGGCGCGACCCCGGGTCTCGAGCGGCTGCGGCTCTCGTCGATCGAGATCAACCACGTCAACGACGCGTTGATCGCCGCGCTCCGCGAGACGCCGGCGGTCACCCGCCACCTGCACGTGCCGCTTCAGTCAGGCGACGACGGCGTGCTGCTGGCGATGGGGCGCCGCTACACGGTCTCGACCTATCTGCGCCGGCTCGCACCACTTCAGGAGGAGTTCAACCTCACGAGCGACGTGATCGTCGGCTTCCCGGCGGAAGACGAGCGCGCATTCGCGACGACCCTCGACACCGTGCGCACCGCAGGCCTCACGAAGGTGCACGTGTTTCCGTACTCGCCGCGCCCGGGCACCGTGACGGCGCTCGACGACCCGGTGCGTCCGCAGGAGAAGAAGGAACGCGGCGCCAGGCTGCGCAGCCTCTCGCACGACGCATGTCTTGCGCGCTGGCGCACGAAGATCGGGCACGACGACCTCGTGCTCGTCGACCGGGCAGGGCGCGGCTACGGAGACGACTACTCGCCGTGGCTCGTCGACGACGCGATCCCGGTCGGTGAGCTCGTTCAGGTCCGCGGCGCCGGAGTCCACGACGAAGGAGTGCTTGCCGCATGAAGGAGGACTGCCTCTTCTGCAAGCTCTACCTCGAAGGCGATCACGTGGCGAGCACCAGCGGCTTCGTGGCGATCCGCGACCTCCACCCGCAGGCCGACACGCACCTGCTCGTCCTGCCCGAGCGGCACGTCGCGTCATTCCACGAAATTGCCGCGTTCCCGGCCGACGAAGCCAAGCGGATGCTCGATTTCGTCGCCGAAGTCGCTGCAGAAAATGGGCTGACGGACTACCGTGTCGTCGTGAACGCCGGTGCAGGAGCCGGCCAGACGATCTTCCACCTGCACTGGCACGTGCTGAGCGGCGGACTGACAGGGAGCATGGCGTGAGCCTGATTACGACGATCGAGAGCGAGATCAAGGAGGCGATGAAGTCGCGCGAGGCCGAGCGCCGCGACGCGCTTCGCCTGATCGTCAATGCTCTCAAGGGCTCAGAGAAGGAGCTCCAGCGCCCCCTCTCGGACGACGAGGAGCTTCAGGTGCTGCAGCGCGAGCGCAAGAAGCGCGTCGAGGCCGCGGAGGCGTTCCGCGCCGGCGGCCGTGAAGAGCAGGCAGCGACCGAAGAGCGCGAGCTCGCGATCCTCGAGGAGTTCATGCCGGAGCCGCTCTCCGAGGACGAGATCGAGGAGATCGTCGACGACGCGATCGCCGAGGTGGGTGCGACGAGCATGGCCGACCTCGGCCGCGTGATGGC
>DATEXK010000271.1:0-2264 GCA_035257065.1 Gaiellaceae bacterium
CGCATCCTGCTCGGTGTCTGTCAGAGCCGCCAGGGTGAGCGCGAAGATGATCGTCAGTCCGACCTCGGCCAGCGCGCCGGGCGGTATGACCGCTGCGATGACGTATGTCACGACCACTGCGGCCACTGCCGGCAGGTCGCGCGTGACGTGCAAGAGCGTCCGACAGAGCAGCACCTGCACAAGCAGGGCGAACGCGAGAGCGGCGAGCCCGGTCCAGACGACGAACAGCGGCGTGGCGGTGAGGAAGCCGAGCGGGCCGTAGGTGAAGAGGATGTCTCGCCCGAAGTGCAGCCCCTGGTCCTGAGCGAGCTCCAGGCCCGCCTGCCACGAGGCATCGACGCCCGGGGAGGGGATGATCTGCGGAATCGGAAAGGTGAAGCAGCCAAGAGCGACCGCGAGCGGCCAGCGCCACCAGGAAGGGAGCCGAACCGCGGTCGTCCAGTGCCGGTCAGGGGCGACCGCCGCGGGACTCGATGAGTGTGGGGCGGTCATGGGGAGGAGACGGTCGGATCGATCCGGCCTTCCACCGGGTATCGCTACCCGCCCTTGGCGGTCATTAGACCGAGGGGGGAGCAGTTGACGCGGCGGGCCCGCACAGCCACAATCTACGTGGAACACCTGTTCCACCATCTGAGATGGCAAGCGAGCCCACAGGCACCCAGGCGATCGACCGCGCGGCGCAGCTGCTCTGCAGCGTCGTCGAGGCCGTGCACCCACCGTCCGTCGGCGAGCTCGCAGCGCGCGCCGGGCTGCCGAAGAGCACGACCTCGAGGCTGATCGGGGCGCTCGAGCGCCAGGGGCTCGTCCAGCGCCTCGGCGAGCGCGGCCGGCTGCACCCTGGGCCCGTTCTGCTGCGCTTCGCGACCGGTGACGCGTCCTCGGCGCTCCTCGAGCTCGCTGCGCCCTCGCTCCGCCGGCTCGCGGAGTCGTCCGGCGAGACGGTCAATCTCGCGATCCCCGGGCCGCTCGGGGTCGAGCATCTCGCGCAGGAAGACACGGCACACATCGTCGGGGTCGCGAACTGGGTCGGCCGCCGGGTGCCGCTCCACGTCGCCGCCAACGGGAAGGTCTTCCTCGCCTACGGCGCACCGCTGCTCGCGCCGCTCGACCGCCTGACACCGCGCACGATCGTCGATCCCGCGCGGCTCGACGCCGAGCTCGCCCGAGTCCGGGCGCGCGGCTACGCGACAAGCATCGACGAGCTCGAGCACGGGCTCTCCGCTCTTGCCGCACCCGTCTTCGGTCACCGGGTTCCTGGGCAAGGGGGCGACGCGTTCGCCGCACTCTCCATCTCCGGGCCCAGCGCCCGTCTGACATCCGAGCGCATCACGAGCCTCGCGCCTCTGCTCATCGAGGAGTCGAACAAGCTCGCCCAGCGGCTCGGCCACCGCGAACACGCACGAGGTGCCGCATGACCAATGAGGAAATCCTCCAGGGGCTCTTCGACAACACGCTCATCGGCAACGCGCCCGAGGTCAAGGACCTCACGAACGCGGGGCTCGAGCAGGACATGAGCCCGGAGTCGATGCTCTACGACGCGCTGATCCCGTCGCTCGAAGAAGTGGGCGCTCGCTTCGAGCGCGGCGACTTCTTCGTGCCCGAGATGCTCATCGCCGCGCGCGCGATGCAAGGCGCGCTCGACATCCTCCGCCCGCTGCTCGCCGAGACAGGCGCGCAACAGGTCGGCACGTACGTCATGGGCACCGTCAAGGGCGACGTCCACGACATCGGCAAGAACCTCGTCAACATCATGCTCGAGGGCGCGGGCTTCACCGTCCACGACCTCGGCGTCAACGTCGCGCCCGAGAAGTTCATCGAAGCCATCAACGAGTTCCAGCCCGACGTCGTCGGCTTCTCCGCGTTCCTCACGACGACGATGCCGATGTTCAAGGCCAACATCAACGCGCTCGAGAAGGCCGGCATGCGCGACGACATCATCGTCATGGTTGGCGGCGCACCCGTCACGCAGGAGTACGCAGACGCCGTCGGCGCCGACGGGTACGCGGCCGACGCCTCGAGCGCGGTGCGCCTCGCGAAGGATCTGATTCAGAAGAAGCGCTCCGCGGTACCCGCCTAGTGGACACCGTCGTCCAGTCGCCGACCAGGACCGTCGTCATCGGCCCCGACCAGCCGTTCTGCGTGATCGGCGAGCGCATCAATCCGACCGGCCGCAAGGCGTTCCAGGCGCAGCTCCAGCAGGGCGACCTCTCGCAGCTCGAGACCGACACGGCGGAGCAGGTCGCGGGCGGCGCCGACATGCTCGA
>DATEXK010000272.1:0-3064 GCA_035257065.1 Gaiellaceae bacterium
TGCCTCCCCCGACGTCGATCGGCCTCACATAGTCCGAGCCAGTGTCCACCCACGCCCACATCGACGTTCCCGTGCGGAGACGACGCAGTCTCAGCGCATACGTGACGCCGCTGATGGCGTCACTCCTCATCGCCTTGTTGATCGCGTGGCTCGCGGTCAATTTCGTGAAGGGGCCCGCCTACTTCTTCACGATCTCGTTCATCGGGCTCACAAACGGCGCGGTCTACGCGCTCGTCGCGCTCGGCTACACGCTCGTGTACGGGATCCTCGAATTGATCAACTTCGCCCACGGCGACGTGTTCATGCTCGGTGGCCTGTTCTCGGCGACGATGATCCTGTCGGTCTTCCATCTCGGCACGCATGCCTCGACCGGCTCGCTCGTCGCGGCGATCGTCGGCTCGCTGCTCGTCGCGATGGCGGCCTGCGGATTGATCAACGCAGCGATCGAGCGCGTCGCATATCGGCCGTTGCGGAACGCTTCGCGACTGGCGCCGCTGATCACCGCGATCGGCATGTCGTTCATCCTCGAGGACGTCGCGATCGGGTGGAAGGGGCCTGGTTACACCGCCGTGCCCGGGGTGCTGCCGCACGGCAGGGTGTTCTCGATCGCCGGCGTCGTCTACACGTGGGAGAAGTTCATCGTCATCGTGATCACCGTCCCTGTGCTGCTTCTGCTGATGTGGTTCGTCCAGCGCACGCGCCAGGGCAAGGCGATGCGGGCGACGGCGCAGGACCGCGACGCGGCGGCGATGATGGGGATCGACGTGAATCGGACGATCTCGTTCACGTTCCTGATCGCCGGTGCGCTCGGCGGCGCCGGTGGGCTGGTCTACGCCCTCTACTTCGGCCAGATCCGCTACGACACCGGCTTCTCGCTCGGCCTGATCGCATTCACTGCGGCGGTGCTGGGAGGCATCGGCAACCTGCCGGGCGCCGTGCTCGGCGCGCTGTGCATCGGCTTCATCCAGGCGTACAACGAGGGGCTCACGTGGCACGCGCCGGGAACGACGTGGACGCAGTCGATCGTGTTCTCGATTCTCATCCTCATCCTCGTGTTCCGGCCGGAGGGCCTGCTCGGCGAGCGAACGCCCGAAGGCGCCTGACGTGGCGCGCCGGATCGCAGCTGCAGTCTCGGCCGCCTGGTGGGCGGCGCTCACCGTGGCAGGGCTCTCGCCGGAGCGCTGGGCCGCGCTGACGCCGCAGAGACGCAAGGCGGTGAAAGCGTTCGTCTGGGTCGTGATCGGCCTCGTGGTGATCGCGATCTGGGGCGTCTGGGAGACCTCCGCGATCGCGGTTGCGGCGGTCATCCTCCTGCTCGTCGTCCCGCCGTACCAGCAGCTCAGAGTCCGCGGCTTCCACGTCGGAAAGTGGATCACTCCGGCGGCAGCGCTGGCGATCGTGGTCACGTACCCCTACTACATCGACTCAATGCCGCAGCTGCCGATCTTCGGGCCGTTTCCGATGTTGAGCACGGTGGTCGCGATGATGATCTTCTCGATGATGGCCCTCGGGTTGAACTTTGTCGTCGGCTACGCGGGGCTTCTCGATCTCGGCTACGTCGCGTTCTATGCGATGGGTGCGTACATGGCCGGCTGGTTCGCGTCGGATCAGTTCTCGAAGCAGCACCTCAACCTCGGTGCGGTCGGTCTGCCGCCGGGCTGGATCGGCTTCCACTTCTCGATCTGGCTCGTGCTGCCGATGGCCGGCATTGCGACGGCGATCGTCGGCGTGCTCATCGGGCTTCCCACGTTGCGTCTCCGCGGCGACTACCTCGCGATCGTCACGCTCGGATTCGGCGAGATCCTCCCGCAGATCGCGCGGAACGGGAACAACTTCTTCGGCACCGGCTTCAACCTGACGAACGGGCCTGAGGGGATCACGCCGATCGACGGCCCCGGCTTCGGCAGCTATCTGCACCAGCATCTGCGCCTGCCTGTGAGTTACCTCACCGTCGGCAACTACGACGCGGTGTATCTCTGGACGGCGGTCGCTCTCGTCGTGCTCACCATCTTCTGCAGCGTGCGGCTGCGCGACTCTCGTCTGGGTCGTGCGTGGATCGCGATCCGCGAGGACGAGGTCGCGGCGGCTGCAATGGGCATCCCGCTCATGCGCACGAAGACGTGGGCGTACGCGACCGGCGCGTTCTTCGGCGGCGTCGCAGGTGCGTTCTACGCGAGCTACAAGAGCGGCGCGTTCCCGGACGACTTCTTCTTCCAGATCTCGGTCTTCATTCTCTGCATGGTCATCCTCGGCGGGATGGGGAACATCTGGGGCGTGATCTTCGGCGCCTGCTTCCTCTCGTACCTCGACCGCGAAGGGCTGAACAACGTCGGCGCCGGGATCAACAACACCTTCGGGACGCACATCAACGTGCCGCTCTACAACTTCGGGATCTACGGGGCGATCATCGTGATCGTGATGCTCTTCCGGCCCGAGGGCTTGATTCCGAGCTCGAGACGCGCCGCGGAGCTCCACGAGGGCGTGCACGACACGCCGCTCTACGATCTGGAGAGCGGATGAGCGACGCGCTCCTTCAGACCGTCCGACTCCGCAAGGAGTTCGGCGGGCTCGTCGCAGTCGACGACGTCGATTTCACCGTGCCCGAGAACTCGATCGTCAGTCTGATCGGTCCGAACGGGGCCGGGAAGACGACGTTCTTCAACATGCTCACCGGCGTCTACAAGCCGACCGCCGGGCAGATTCTGTTCCTCGGCGAGGACGTCACCGGCAAGCCGCCGCACGCGATCACCGCGCGTGGCATGGGGCGCACGTTTCAGAACATCCGTCTCTTCCAGAACATGACGGCGATCGAGAACGTGATGGTCGGGATGCATGCCCGGTTGAAAGCCAACGTCTTCAGCTCCGTCCTCCGCACGCCGTTTGTCAAGCGTGAGGAGAAGCAGGCGCGCGAGCGCGCGCTCGAGCTGCTCGAGTACACCGGCCTGCGGCGCAAGGCGCTCGAGACGGCGCGCAACCTGCCCTACGGCGACCAGCGCCGGCTCGAGGTCGCCCGCGCGCTCGCGACCGAGCCGCAGTTGCTCCTGCTCGACGAGCCGACGGCCGA
>DATEXK010000273.1:0-4775 GCA_035257065.1 Gaiellaceae bacterium
CCGTACCGGCCAGCCCGAGTCGCCCGTACGCCGCGTGGCCCTTGCCCCAGCGGGCGAAGGCGAGCGTGGACAGGATCCCGCCGATGAGGCCGCCGATGTGGCCGCCGATCGAGATGTTGCCGCCCGCTCCGTTGAAAGCGAACCCGATCACGAGGTTGAGCACGATCAGCGTCATCGCATTGCCGCCGAGCCGGCCGGTGGCCTGCCACTCGATGATCAGCATCGCGCCGAGGATCCCGAAGATCGCGCCCGACGCTCCGACCGTGACGGAGTGCGGCGTTGCGACGAGCGCGCCCGCCGATCCGGCGAGACCCGAGACGAAGTAGAGCCCGAGGTAGCGCGTGCGCCCGAGGTAGTTCTCGACGGGCGCACCGATCCACCAGAGGGCGAGCATGTTGAAGCCGATGTGGATGATGCTCGCGTGCAGGAACGCTGCGGTGATCAGCCGCCACCAATCTCCGCCGGCGACACCGCCGTACACGGGTCCTCCAATGACGAATTGCGTCGGCCCGCCGAACAGCGCGAACTTCTCGAACAGCGACCCACCCGGCGCGTTGAGGCCCTGGCCCTGCACCGCGGTGATCAGGTAGATGCCGACGTTGATCGCGATCAGCGCCTTGGTGACGAGCGCCTCGGTGCCGCCGATACGCGTCTGGGGCAACACCAGCTGGCGGCCGGCAACGCGCGGCCCGCGGCGGTTGCCCGCGTGCTCGGGACAGCGAAGCCCGACCGGCGCCGGCGTCATGCACTCGGTGCAGATGGGCCGGCCGCACTCCGAGCACGAGAGGCCCGTCTCGCGATCCGGATGCCGGTAGCACGTCGGCAGGTGCCTCTCGGTGGTCGCCATCGCGACTAGCCTAGCCGCGTGCGCGTTCACATCGCCTTCACTCCCGGCGAGCAGACACCGGCGCCCGTCGGCATCGTCGTGGACGTCCTGCGGGCCACCTCGACCATGACGCAGGCACTCGCTGCGGGCTACGAGCGCGTCCTCTGCTGCGCGGAGATCGACGAGGCGCGCGAGCTAGCGCAGACGGAAGGCCCGGCGAAGCTCGCAGGGGAACGCCGCCTCGAGCACATCGAGGGGTTCGATTTCGGCAACTCGCCGAGCGAGGTCGCGGGGGAGCCTTCGGTCCGGACGCTCATTCTCTCGACGACCAACGGCACGCGCCTGCTCGTCGACGCCGCGGCGCGCTTCGAGCGCGTCTATGTCGGCTCGCTCCTCAATCTGGGCGCGGTCGCCGCCGCAGCAGCGGAGAGCGGGGAGGACGTCGCGGTGCTGTGCGCCGGCGTGCTCGGCCAGCTCACGCTCGACGACGCGTACTGCGCCGGCCGCATCGCCGAGGCGCTCGGCGGCACGCCGGCCGACTCTGCGAGCCTCGGCATCCGACTCGTACACAGCTTCGACTCCGCCCTCGAGGGGCTCGGCGCGAGCTGGAGCGCAGACAACCTGCGCCGGCACGGCCTGGAGGCCGACATCGCGTGGTGCGCGCGGGAGAGCGTGCTCGACGTCGTCCCGCGCTTCGTCCGCACCGTGGGTGCGGCGGCCGAAGTCACGCTCTGAGCACGCCGAAAGTCTCCCGCGAGGCGACGACGGGGCTACCCTCGCGGGGATGAGGATCGCCGCCGCATTGGCGCTCGTGGCCCTGATCTGCGTTCCCGCGGGCTGGAGCAGCGGCGACGCAGCGCCCAAGCGTCCGTTCCTCTGGCAGTGCGAGCAGATCCATCTCGATCTGGCGAAGGACGCCTGCTACTCGCGGCTGCTGCTCGAGGACATCGACCGCTCGGGCCACCCCGCGACCGAGCTGCCGCGTATCGACCGGCTTGCGCGCGCCGCGGGGACGGCGCTCTACGGCCGCTGTCACCTGCTCATGCACACCGTCGGGCGCGAGTGGGCGGCGGAGCACCACCTGAAGATCGAGCAGTTGCAGAACGTCGAGCCCCGCTCGAACGACCCCGGCTGCTCCGCCGGCTTCGGGATGGGGCTCGTGATGTACCTCGGGCCGAAGATCATCTCGACCGGTGGCAAGAGCGTCATTCCCCAGTGCAACGCGCTGCCGACGCGCTACCGGCAGTTCACCTGCGTGCACAGCCTCGGGCACGCACTCATGCGCGGCTACCACGAGACGCTCTTCCTCGCGGTGCAGGCGTGCGCACGTCTCGGCGCCGCGTACGCGCCCGACTGCGAGCAGGGCGCGTTCCACGATTACTGGATCTCGCTGCGCGGCGCCGACGACACGACATCGCCCCTGCAGGTCGTGCGCTCGCCGCGGCGGCTGTGCGCGCAGTACAGCCGCTGGGCCGTTCAGTGCTGGTACCGCTACTTCATCGAGCAGTCGCCCGGGCCGACCGTGCAGTCGGCGCGCGACCTGACGTCGCTGTGCAGCGGGCTCGCGGGCGGGCAACGCATCGGTTGCATCGCGGGCGCGGCAAAGGACGACATCGACGATCCGGTCGCACAGACGCGTCTCTGCGCGGCGTTGCACGCTGCGACCGACGCGCTCGCGTGTCTCCGTGGGGTCGCGAACCAGGTCTATGCGGGACAACCCGTCAAGCAGCTCGCGCTCTTTCGCGGCTGCGCGCGCATGCCGGCGGGCGCGCGCGGCGGCTGCGACGCGTGGTTCGGGCGGACGTTCAACGTCGTCACGAACGGGACGTTCCTGAAGCAAGGCTGCCCGAAGCTGGTCCGCGTCGACCGAGCCGCATGCGCTGCGGGAGCGCGGCGCTGGCGCGCGCCGCTCGTGACGTTTTCCTAAGTTCTTCATAAGAACGTGCCGATGGGGGGGTCGCTCTCATCTCGTTCATACTCGCTCATAGGAGAGTCATTGTGATGAACGCGCTCACGAGCAGGCTGCCGTCGAGACTACCGCGCCGCATGGCGTTCGGACGCTTTGGCCACATGCGCACGATGAACGCCGCGCTCGGCGTCGCGCTCGCCGCCGCCGGCGTCGCGGCGTATCTCGTCGTCGGCCAGAGCACCGCGTCTACCCAGACATCGACGCGAACGTCCACCGTCGCGCGCGGCGTCGTCCTCTCGACCGTCTCCGCCACCGGCACGATCCAGGCGGCGACGCAGCTCTCGATCGGCTTCACGTCGAGCGGCGTGCTTCGTTCCGTCAACGTGACAGCGGGGCAGCACGTCAAGCAGGGGACGCTCCTCGGGCGGATCGACCCGACATCCGCGCAGCAGAGCGTGCAGCAGTCGGAGGCATCGCTGGCCTCCGCCCAGGCGCAGTACGAGCAGACGCTCACGGGCGAGACCGCTCCGCAACGTGCTCAGGACGCAGTGACGGTCGTCCAAGCACGGCAGTCGCTCGCGAACGCGAAGACGTCACTCTCGGCGACGACGAAGTCGATCGCCCTCGACAAGCGCATGTCCGCTGCGAGCATCGCCCAGGCGCAACGGCAGCTCAGGGTCGACCAGGGCCAGCTTCAGGTCGATCTCGCCAAGCGCCAGACCGACTCGTCCACGTATCCGAGTGTCGATGCCGTGGCCGCCGCCGTCACCGCCGACAAGGCGTCGCTCGCCGCCGCCCAAGCGACGCAGCAGGCCGACCAGCAATCGCAGTTCGACGCTCAGGCGCAGCAGACGAGTCACAACACCCAGCTCACGAGCGACCAGAACAACCTCAAGACGGCGCAGACGAACAACGACCCGGCTGCGATCGCGCAGTACACGAGCGCTGTCGCCGCGGACCAGTCCGCACTGAGCTACGACCAGTCGGTGCTCTCGTCGCTCCAGAAGAAGCTCGCGAACGACAGCTACGCGATCAGCCAGGTTCAGTCGCAGCTCTCCGCCGACCAGACGGCGCAGTCGACCCTGACGGGCGATCAGACGGCCATCAAGAACGACGAGTCGAAGATCGCCGCCGATCGCGCCTCGATCGCGAACGCCGAGAACAACCAGACCGCGGCCAGACTGAAGGACACGCAGAGCCTCCAGTCGACGCGTCAGCAGATCGCATCCGCGCAGCTCTCCGTCAAGTCGACGCTCGCATCGATCGCGGCGAAGCAGGCGCCGGCGACGCCGGCGGCGGTCGCCTCGGGCCGGGCGAGCGTGCTCCAGGCTCAGATTGCCGTCATCAACGCGAAGAAGGCGCTGGCCGAGACCTCGCTCCGGGCGCCGATCGCCGGCGTCGTGGCGAATGTCAGCGGAACCGTCGGAGCGCAGGCGTCGGGGAGCGGCACCACCGGCGCTGCGACCGCGTCCTCCTCGTCGTCGGCCTCCGCGACCGGGAGCTCCTCCTCGGGTAGCTCCGCGTTCGTGACGCTCACCGGGCTGAAGGGGATGCAGGTGACCGCGGGCTTCGCAGAGACCGACGCGGCAAAGGTCCGGTCAGGACAGGCCGCGACCGTGACGGTCGACGCCCTGCCGAACCAGCAGTTCCCCGCGCACGTACTCGCAGTGGCAGGCACCGCGACGAGCTCGTCGAGCGTCGTCACCTACACGGTCACCTTCGCGCTCGACCACCGGAGCGCGAACCTCAAGCCGGGCATGACCGCCAACGTCGACGTCGTCGTCAGCGAGACCGACAACGTGCTGCACGTACCGACGGCCGCAGTCCGCGGAAGCGGAACGAGCGCCACCGTCACCGTGCTGCGCAACGGCCAACAGATCAGCGTGCCCGTCGTCGTCGGGCTCCAGGGCGACTCCGCGACCGCGATCGTCAGCGGCGGTCTCAAGGCGGGCGACGAGGTCGTCCTGCCGTCGGTGAGCATCGCAAGCGTCACATCGAGCGGCGGAGCGACCGGCGGCACGTCCACCACGTCGGGCGCCG
>DATEXK010000274.1:0-2089 GCA_035257065.1 Gaiellaceae bacterium
TCGAGCATCGTCACGGGTCTCTTGCTCGAGCACGGGTATCCGCTGTGGCTGGCGATCGCGGCGGGTGTCGGCGCTGCGACCGGCGTCGGCTTCTGCAACGGCGTGCTCGTCGCGCAGAACCGCGCGCATCCGTTCATCATCACGCTCGGCGTCTCGCTCTTCCTGTTCGGGCTCGACACGCAGCTGACGGGCGGCGCGCCGGTCAACGACATGAAGGGGCTGTACACGGCCTTCGGCGGCAACCTGCCGGCGGGCTTCCCGTTCTTCGGCCTGCCCTCGCTGACGATTCCGTTCGTGATCCTGATCCTGCTCGCTTTCGCGTTCTTGCGCTGGACGCCGTTGGGGCGTCGTGCGTACGCGATCGGCGGCAACGAGGAAGCGGCGTACCTGTCCGGCATCCCCGTGAAGCGGACGAAGATCTACCTGTACACGATCATGGGCGCGATCGTCGGCCTCGCGGGAATGTGCCTGGCGGGCGAGATCAACGAGGCGTCGTTCAACCTCGCCCAGAACTTCGAGCTGGAGTCGATCGCGTGCGCAGTGATCGGCGGCACGGCGTTGTTCGGCGGCCGTGGCGGTGCATTCCGTTCGCTCCAGGGCGTCGCGTTGTGGGGAATCGTCCAGAACGCGATCGTCTTCGCCGGCTTGTCCAGCAATTACCAGCAAATGGCGCTCGGCGCGATCATCGTCGTCGCGGTGATGGTGACCCGGGCGCAGCGCTGACCAGGGAGGTGGTTGTAGCTGCGAAACAGATCGTGTCCTGAGATTCCCCGCAAAGACAGGAGTGGAAAGAGCATGTCGAGAATCGTTCGAATCGGTGTCGCCGCTGCGGCCGTCGTGGCCATGGTGGCGGTCACGGGTGCCGCGAAGGCACCGGCCCAGGGCACGAGCCATGCGAGCAAGGGCACCATCGCCTTCCTGCTCTCGGGCCCTGACCTCTACTACCAGGACGGCCTCAAGGGAGCGCAGGCGGCTGCCAAGAAGCTCGGCTACGACGTCAAGGTGTATCCCAACCCGAACATCAGCCCGTCGGTCGAGCTCGCGAACGTGAAGAACGCAATCGCGCAGGGCGCAGTCGCGATCGACGGCTACTCGGTCGGGCTCTCCACGGAGGACGCCTCGATCAACGCGGCCGGACAGGCCGGCGTGCCGATCTTCCTGATGTACGGCTACTCGAACAAGTACCTCGGGAAGAAGGATGTCGTCGGGTTCGAGCAGGTCAACCTCGTTCCCTACGGTGTTCCGGTCGGCGCGTACATGAAGTCGCGCGTGACCGGTCAGGTCGCCGTGATCACCGGCCAGCTCGGCCGCGGCGACGCCGAGGGCTACCGCACCGGCTTCCTCAACGGGCTCGGCTGCACCGGCAACACCACCGCCGGCAACCCGACTCTGAGCTGCGCGGGCGGCAAGATCCAATATGTCTCGACCGAGACCGGGCACTGGCTGCGCCCTGACGCCTACAAGGCGATGCAGGACATCATCGGCAAGTACCCGAACCTCAAGGGCATCTTCGTCGAGAACGAAGACATGGCCGTGGGGGCGCACACCGCCCTCGTCGCGGCCCACAAGGACAAGCAGGTCTTCATGGTTTCCCAGAACGGGGCCCCGTACGGCCTCGCGGGGGTCAAGGCCGGCTGGCTCAAGGCCACCGACACCTGCTCGCCCGCACTCGAGGGCCTGATGAGCGTCCGCTTGATCGACGCCTACATCAAGAAGTCGGTGCAGGGCGGTCATCTGTACTACAGCCACACGGTGTTCGTCACCAAGGCGAACGCAAGCAAGGCGGTCGGCTGGAACTTCTTCAGCAACGCCAAGCTCGTCAACCAGTACATGGCTCTCCCGCTGCTGAAGCCGGTCGCGAACCCGCCGAAGTAGCAGTCCCACGGCATCGGGGAGGGGCTCGCAGTGGAGCCCCTCCCCGGTCACCAACAACGCCCAGGAGTCGTCGATGCCGATCGTCAGTGTTCAGATGTTTCCCGGTCGCACGACCGTGATGAAGGAGTTTCTCGGTCGCGCGATCGTCGATGCGGTCTCCGAGATCGCGGGTCCGCCGCGCGAGAACGTGCAGGTGCTCTTCAGGGACGTGCCG
>DATEXK010000275.1:0-6338 GCA_035257065.1 Gaiellaceae bacterium
CAACTGGAACAAGGCGCACCACACGCGCTACACGCTCGTCGAAGCGGATACGCAGCTCAGTCCGGCCGCCGCGTCGACGATCGCGCAGCAGTTCGTGTCGAACCCGAAGATCGTCGGCACTGTCGGCCCCGCCGCGAGTCAGGAAGTCGTAGCCGCAGGACCGATCTTCAACCGCGCTCACCTCGCGGTCGTGTCCCCGACCGCGACGCTCACCAGTCTCACCACTGACGGCACGCTTCACAATTTCTTCCGTGTCGTTGCGCGCGACGACGCCCAGGCTCCGACGGCGGCGAACTACATCGCACGTCAGATGCATGCCAAGCACGTGATGATCATCGACGATCAGTCCAGCTTCAGTACCGGACTTGCTGCGAGCGCGGCTCCGATCCTCCAGAAGGCGGGCGTGACCGTCGACCGTGAGTCTGTTGCCCAGACCGCGACGGACTTCTCGAGCCTGATCGCGACCATCGCACCAGGCGACGTCGTCTTCCTGACGTGGCAGTTGCCCGCCAACATCAAGCTATTCGTCCAGCAGCTGCATGCCCAGAGCAAGTCCAACCAGACCTTCGCCACGACCTTCGACGGCGGCACCGACTTCGTCTCCAGCTTCTCGATCAACGTTCACACCTACGCGCCTGACGCGGCGATCGCACACCAGTACGAAGCGAAATACGGCACGAACTACACAGGGCAGTTCGGCCCGCCGTCCTATGTCTCAGCGCAGGTGTTGATGAGCGCGATCGACTCGCTCTGCGCCGCACGGAAAGCCGTTACACGCCCGAACGTCATCGCCGCCGTGCGCAAGGTACGCATCCCCAACTCGATCCTCGGACGCACGATCGCCTTCGACTCCCGAGGCGACATCACGAACGGACAGTTCTACATCTACAAGCTCAGCAACGGAAACTACGTCCCCGCCCCCTGAGCATCAGGGCGGTGCACATCCGCATCAACAACGCGATGCCCCCGACAAGAATCGAACTTGTGCACGCGGTTTAGGAACAAGCGATTTCGACCCGCGGGTTCCCGCTGTGTCCGAGGAGTCCGTCCTGTACGGGCGCGGTTGTTCAGGGAGTACGTCTACGTCCGCTCCGTACGCTGGCTTCCGGCCTGTCCTGGTAGACGGCTGGTAGATGGAGATCGGCGCTCAGGCGAGAGGACGCTCGCGCACGCCTTGCTGGCTTGCCTTGGCGGATCAGCGTTCCTGGGCACGCTCGCCCGGCCTTATCGGTGGCTGCTATCGCACGACGAGCGTGAGCGGGGTGACCAGCTCCCGGCCGCTGATCTTCGTGCGGAGGAACAACCTCCAGGTGCCAGCGACGGGCAGCAGTACGCCGACCCTGAGTATCCCTGGCTTTGTCGCGCTGCCGACCGGCACTCCTTTGAACGCGGCGCTCGCGCAGCCGAGCGTGCGCGCGGTGCAGACGTGGGTGTGGAAATAGTCGAGCGAGCCTTCGCGGAAGAAGATCGCGTGTGCGAGCGCACCGTCGAGCGGGCTGAACACGACGGGCCGTCCTTGCTTGTCGGTCGCCTTGATCGTCAGGAAGGCCGCTTCGATCGCCTTCAGCTTCGGCCTGCCCTGGATCGCGAAGCGGTAGCCGCCGACCGTCGTTGCAAGCCCGTAGCTCGGAGTCGGCGCCGGTTTCGTGCCCTTGACGCGGATGGTCGTGAAGAGCTGGACGTTCGGCGGCACTCCCGGCATGTCCGGAAACGCATCGACGACGACGTGGTAGCTGCCGGCGACCGGAAACACGATCGCTTGGTGGATGCTGCCGTCGTTTGCGACCGGCGGGTCCTCGTACATCAGCGTTCGCAGGTCGCTCGGGACGATGATCAGGTCGATGCCGGTGTGCGGCCCGGCGCCGGTGCGGTAGCGGGTCAGCGGCGCTCCGGAAGGTTGCAGGATCGTCAGCGCGACCTGAGTCGACCTTCCAGCCTCGACCGGACCCCTCGGTCTGAAGCCTTCGAGCCGGTAGGTCTTCGCCGCGCCTATCGCCGGTAGACCAGGACCGGAGCTCGATCCGCAACCAATGGCCGCGACCACCAAACCGAACGCGAGCATCGCTGCAACGAGTGCCTTTCGCCCGTTGAGCACTAGCCCCTCCTCGCGCCTGCACCGCTGACGAGCACAAGCTCGATGTCTCCGTCCGACATACGCAGAGTCTGCACCCCCAACGGCGCCTCTGCGACTTCGCCCCGGCTTATCGCCGAAGCGCAAGCCCAGTACGACCAAGCCGATAAGCCGTCAGGGAACATTTCTGAACCCTCGCGCACGTCAGGCTCCTCCCACCTCAGTCGGTCTCGTATCTCGTTCTCACGAGGGCACCGGCTCGAGTGCGCGCGCTGCGGCGAGCAACAGGTCCTCGCTCGAGGCCTCGAGCGCGATGTGGAGTCCTTGCGCTTGCATGACGCCGATGTGGCCACCAATGATGAGTACTGAGCCCTCCGGCGGGGAGTAGTCCGATACGCCTGTGGGGTGCGCAAACTCGATCCCTGTGACGTTCAGGATGCCCGGGTTGCCCAATTTGCAGGCGAAACCGAGTTAACGCTGCGACACACGCCCTTACGTGACGGTGATCTTGAGGGTAAGGACGTTGTCGGCGCCGGTCGTCTTGACGCCCTTCATGTAGTCGCTCACCCGGCTTGGTGCCCAACAGGTAGATGCCTGATCTCCTCGTCGCTGCTCACGGTGCCCCTAGAAGTCGTCGAGACTGCCGTGCTCGTCGATGAACTTGCGGAGGTGGGCGAGTTGGAGCGCGTTCTTCTAGTACGAGTGGATGGCGGCTCTCGGGGGAGGCCGGGATGAGCCAATGTCCTCGGCACTACGCCGAGACAGGCTGCTCGCTTTCTGCGGTCCAGCTGTAGAGCGGTTCGCCCTTGGTGGGGATGGTGTCGGTTACGGCTGCAAGGCGAGGTCGGCCGATGATGCAGTGGTGCCAGGCGAGTCCGGCGTGCCAGAGTGTTGGGTTGCGCATTGCCCGTTCGACCTTTGCGCGTACGTGTGCGCCGCCGAAGACGAAGACGACGTCGCGCTCGCGCAGGTAGACCTGGTGTTCTTTCAGGCCGAGCGCGGCCGGGTTGAAGGGAGGGCCTTGTGCCACGAGCTCCCTCACCCGCTGCCGGCAACCCGCCTTGAGCGGGACGATGACCGCGACGTGTTCGTCGCCGGTGCGCTGCTCGGTCGTGAGCACTGCGATGAGGTCGGCGAGTTCGTGCAGCAGGCCGACGCCGAACGGCGCCACGTGCACGGAGGGCGCCTGCCGGCGCTCGAGTACGAGCACCGAGTAGCCGTTCAGGCGCTCTGCCGCCGTCCGACCGATGTGGATCTCGGTGAGCTCGGCGAAGGGAACGTTGAGCGTGCAGCGTCGATCGCCGGCTCCTCCGTCAAGCAGCAGCCCTTCCCCCGTGATGACGAGCCTCCCCGCCGTCGATGGTCCTCCCTCCTCGCGATAGACAACGGCGTAGCGGGTCGGCGGCTGCTCACGATAATCGTGCATCTTGCAACTATCGCGACACGTGCAGAGCGCGACATCCGGGCCGAACCGCCGACGCAGTTCGGGAAACCACGGGCGCTCGTCGTTCTGATCCGACCGCTGATGCATCCGGGGTACCCGACCCTGCTCAGCCCCGGATCGGTCGCCCGTGTGCTTGCGGCCCTCACGGAGGGCGAGCTCGGCTTTCTCCCATCGTTCGTTGTCGGCGGCACCGGCCGGACGCACGAGATCCTGCAGGGCCTCCACGTAGGCGGCCCGCAACTGTCTGGGCGGCGCTCGCCACGCTCGCTACGCTCTCGGGAGACCCGCGTGCCGCACGGGCCGCACGGCCGCTGACCGTCACCCCGGCCGCGGCCGGCTAACCGAACGGTTCTCCGGGGTTTCCCCGCGTGCGCTCCAGGTTCCCTGCGGTCATGCTCGTTCCCTGCGGCTATGCTCGAGCGGCATGCCGGCAGCCGGGAGAACGGCCTTGGATCTCGACCAGCGGCCGATCCTCGTGTTCTGGGAGACGACGAAGGCGTGCGGCCTGTCTTGTCGGCATTGTCGCGCCTCAGCGATCTCGCAGCCGTTGCAGGGCGAGTTGACGACGGCTGAGGCCGCCCGGTTCGTCGAGAGCCTGGCGGGTTTCGGGATGCCTCGGCCGGTGCTGGTCGCGACAGGCGGCGATGTGCTCCTGCGTCACGACCTCGACGCGCAGCTCGGCCGCGCGCGGGCGTTGAAGGTGCCCGTTGCGCTCGCGCCGAGCGTGACGCCGCTCCTCACGGTCGAGCGGGTGGCCGAGTTGCACGGCGCGGGTGTGAAGGTCGCTTCGATCAGCCTCGACGGTGCGACGGCCGCGACGCACGACGGCGTGCGCGGAGTCGAGGGTCACTTTGCAGAGACGGTCGAGGCGCTGCGAAGGCTTCGCCAGGGTGGGCTGACGGTGCAGGTGAACACGGTCGTGATGCGCGACACGGTGGACGAGCTGCCCGCCATCGCGCGGATCGTCAAGGAATCTGGCGCGTCGATCTGGGAGGTGTTCTTCCTCGTCCGGGTCGGCCGGGGTCGTGCGCTTGGCGAGCTGACGCCGGCGGAGAAC
This sequence comes from Gaiellaceae bacterium, assembly GCA_035257065.1. Classification (GTDB taxonomy): domain Bacteria; phylum Actinomycetota; class Thermoleophilia; order Gaiellales; family Gaiellaceae; genus Palsa-739. The sequence goes on from DATEXK010000275.1 coordinate 4,573, forward strand.
GAGGATGTTTGCCACTTCCTCGTCGATGCCTCCCGTTACGGGTTCGTCGTCCGCACCGTCGAGGCGCCGTTCTTCCGCCGCGTCGTCGCCTGGCGCAAGGACGAGGCAGGGGAGACGCAGGTGGGGGCGAGGTACGGGCTCGGGCCGCTCTACGAGCAGCTCGCCGCTGCGCTTCGGAGCGAGCTGGGCAGCCCGACGTCGCCGCCGCGGGCGCAGACGAAGGGCACGCGCGACGGACGGGGAATCGTCTTCGTCGCCCACGACGGAGAGATCCATCCCTCCGGGTTCCTGCCCCTGTCGCTCGGCAACGTCAAACACGACGAGATCGTCCGCGTCTACCGCGAGCACCCGCTGCTTCGGCGGATCCGCGCTGCCGACTTCAGCGGCCGCTGCGGAAGCTGCCCGTACCGGGAGCTGTGCGGCGGCTCGCGCGCCCGCGCCTACGCATCCGCAGGCGACCCGCTTGCCGAAGACCCGGCCTGCGCCTACCAGCCCACCTAGATGACAGCTCCGCGGCATCGTCCGCTGAGCGGCCCGAGTTCGCGGCGTCCGCGGATACCCCGATGGCGTCCGCGCAGCCGCAGGCGAGCAACTGAGACTCGCTATAGCCGCGATGCTCACGAAGTCAGCGGAGGAGACGAGACGACGCGCGCGCAGGTGTGGCTGTTCAGTCTCCCACACGCTTGAAGAACGAATATGCGCTCACGCCGCTCCCGTTCGCGGGCTTGATCGCGTCACTGTCAGATGCGCTTGACATCGCCGAGCACACCGAGATCCGTGAGCTGCGCCGCCAGGTGCGCCGCCTGGAGGAGGAGAAGTTGATTCTGCAGAACGACCGTCCCCGACAAGCGGGCGGCGCCGGCGCCTGACCTCGTCAACCGCGACTTCACGGCCGAGCGTCCGGATCAGACCTGGGTCGCCGACATCACCTACGTCCCCACCTACGAGGGCTGGCTCTTCCTCGCCGCGGTCATGGACCTCTACTCGCGCAAGATCGTCGGCTGGTCGATGCGCGACGACCTCGAGGCGCCGCTGGCCGTCGACGCGATCTCGATGGCGATCACGCGACGAAAGCCGAAGCCGGGACTCGTTCATCACAGCGACCGTGGCAGCCAGCGCAGGCAGCACACCTCGATCGCGATGGGACGCACGCTGCGCGACGCCGGGGTGATGGCGAGCATGGACTCGAAAGGCGATCCGTGGGACGACGCCTGCGCCGAGAGCTGTATCTCGACTAGCAAGAACGAGCTGGTCAAGCGGCGGACATTCGTCACTCGCGACCAGGCGCGGCTCACGCTCTTCCGCTACATCGAGAGCTTCTACAACCCGCTCAGGCGCCACTCGAGCCTCGCCATGCTCAGCCCCGACGCCTACGAACACCGATACTTGGAGAACAACGCCGCGGCGGTTACCGCCTAGAAAAACCGTGTCAACGAAAACGGGGCAAGCTCACACCCGCGACCACCGAACGGGCATGCACATCAAGCCCGACCCACGTACCCTCAGACATAACCGGCGCCTCCCGTAATTGCGGCTCTACCGTCGCACCAACCGCGACAGCCCGCACCAGCGCGTCGTTGCTGTCGTCGGCGGAACGGAGTTCAGTCATCGAGCCAAGCCGATGCCTGCCTAATCGACCGCAGGATCGCGTTTCGCACCGCAGACACCGCGCCCCCGCTTGACTGCGAGGTCGTCGGCACAACGATTCTTGTTTCGCCGATCACGACGGTCACGCTCGGGGAGTCGCAGTTCGGGAGCGCACATAC
>DATEXK010000276.1:0-6407 GCA_035257065.1 Gaiellaceae bacterium
TGCATCACCGCTTCGAGATCGAGCCCGACCGCAGCGATGTCGCGTTGCGTCTCGACGATCTTCGCGAGCTTGCTGTTCTCGCGCAGCGCGACCTCGCCGTCCTTGCGTTTGCTGATGTCCTCGATCATCAGGATCGTGAACACCGGCGCGCCGTCGGCGTCGCGCTCGAGCACGGTCGCCCTTGCCCGGGCCCAGAACATCTCCCCGTTCTTGCGGATGTAGCGCTTCTCGATGTCGTAGGAGTCGCGGCTTCCCTCGACGATCTCGCCGTAGAGCGAGACGCAGCGGGCGAGATGCTCCGGATCGGTGATGTCTTCGATGCCGAGATGCCCGAGCTCGTCGGCCGAGTAGCCGAGCATCTTCTCGATCTCGGTGTTCGCCTCGACCACGCGCGCGGAGGCATCGAGGCGGAGGAATCCGATCGGCGCGCCGTCGAAGATCTTGCGGAAGCGGCTGAGCGTCTCGACCTCGGCGCGCTTGGACTCGAGCGCGGCGGCGTTGCTCAGCGCGGCGGAGAGCAGGACCGAGAGGAGGCCGAGGATGCTCGCGTCGTCCTCACCGAAGACATCGGGGCCGGACGCGACCGCGACGAGCACACCGATCGCCTTGTCACCGCGGCGGAGCGAAACTCCGAGGCCGCAGCCGTCGGCGAACGCGCCGACCGTCGCTCCGTCCTGGAGGAACACGGAGCCGGCCGCGCTGTCGCGGATCTGCACCGTCTCGCCGACGTTCGCCTCGAACGAGCCGCTGCCGGCGGCGTAGCGGAGAACGGTGTCGCCGGCCGCAAGCAGAACGGCGGCGCCCTTGGCGCCGGTCAGCTCGTGCGCGCGCGCAGAGATGACCGCCATGACGGTGTCGAGATCGAGATCAGCCGCGCTGATCGCGCGCTGTGTCTCGATGATCTGTTGCAGATGACCCCCGTCGTGACCCCGCGCCGTGTCCGGCGCCAAATGCACAACGGTGGCCAAACCCTGTTCGTGCCGCATCCATTAGGTATCGCTCGATTCCAGAGCAGGGCGATCCCCCGACGGGGTACGCGCGGCCCATTTCCGCGTACGTGGGGGATATCGTTCACCCGCGAGGGGAGTCGCCGCGAGCGCTATCGGAAGCGCGAGCCGTCCCCGTGTGACTGGTGCGTTCTCGCTGTTCAGACATTTCGTTGGCCTTCGGGATGACCGTAAGTGGTTACGGATCACGTTTATTCGTGGAACCGTGACTGATACACCAGTCGTCGACAGGTGTATCAGCGCCGAAGGTTCGGAGCCGTCGCCGCTGCCAGCTCGAGCGCAATTTGTCGGTGCTGCTCGACGGTGTGTTCGTAGCCGTACCGTCGATCGGCGACCTCGCGTGCCGCTCGGAGCGCGCGCCGCGACAATGGGTAGCCGTTCGTTGCGAGGCAATCACTGTGCTGCCGCCGCAAGAATGGGTCCGACCAGCCGTCGATGATCGGCTCCGGCGATGGGTGGACGATCCCTAGCACACGCTCGCGTTCGAGCCGGTGGCCGTGGTGCCGTGCCTCGCCAAACTCGAAGAAGAGATCGAGGCCCGACACATCGACCTCAAGCACTGGGAACTCCACCTCAGCCGGAATGCCCATGAACTTCCGCCTGATCTCCATCGTGGCAGCGGCAATCTCGGGCGTCAGCGCGAAACAGATGTGCTTGCAGTCGCTGTTGGCCTCCGTCGGATCCAGGCCGGAAGCGAGCACTACGTCGAGCGAGTCTGTTGCGTGGTAGGCGCGGGAGCCCTCAGGCATCGGTGATAAATGCGCCGCCCTCCACGCCGACTCGAGCTCGCACGTATCGACCAACGGATGGAGCTCGTCGGCGCCGTCCGAGACGAACAGCTCGCCCGGCTCGTGGTGCAGGCCGCACCCGTTGCAGATCGTGTCCGACACTGAACTGCAGTCAAGCATCGAGCGCGCACCGCGCACCGATCGCCAGGGATCCGTGCGCCTCCGAGCGGTCAGCCGCAAATCGAGCAGCACGATGAAGAACCCGTTGCATGTGACCGGGTTTCCGGCCTTCTTCTTGAGATGGCGCCAACGGGGCGAGCCGGTGTAACCGGGTTTTGCACACTCACGCAACGCGATGGTCGCGCTTTCCCATGAAGCGTGTCTGCCGCGAATGCCCTCCGACGTCGGAGGCGGAGTTACGTCTCTTCGGGCCATCGGCAGCCGACTTACGCGTCTCCAGGGAGATCGCTATCGACCTCAGCCGAGCCGGGCCAGCATGGACGGTGCGCAGTCACGCTTTCCCGCAGACACGTGACTGCGCTACCCCTGCACCTGCCCCGCGATCCCCCAGTGCTTCGGGCTGAGGCCTTGCACGATGACTCCACGAGCGCGGTCGTCAGCGAATCGATGATCTTCCGCACGGTCTCCTCGGCGACGCGCTTGTCGTAGAGCCTAACCTCGATGATCGGCATGTCAGCATCCCCCTTCGTCCCACGGTTTGGCGTTGCGGCCCCAGCGATCGGCGTCGTAGCCTTCCGCGATCACCTACGTGTGATCTTCAGCTTGGGCGCCTCGAGGCCCCGGGATACAGTGTCGGAGGCATCGAGTCGGAGGCACAGAGCGTGAAAGAGATCGTCGACGAGGTCGAGCGGTGGCGGAAGCGCGGTGAGCGGTTCGCGGTGGCCACGGTCGTCGCGACGCGCCTCTCCGCTCCGCGGCCGATCGGGTCGAAGTTCGCGGTGTCGGAGACCGGTGAGTTCTGCGGCTCCGTGTCGGGCGGCTGTGTCGAGGGCGACATCGCCGAGCAGGCGAAAGATGTCCTCGCGACCGGCGCACCGCGTCTGCTGACCTACGGGATCTCCGACGACGACGCGCTCGGCGTGGGCCTGCCCTGTGGCGGCGAGATCGACGTGTTCGTCGAGCGCTTCGAGTGAGCGTCGGCGACAGCCTGCTCGAGCTCGCGCACACCGACGAGCACGCCGTGTTGTTCACGGTCGTCGAGGGTCCGCAGGCCGGCGCGCGTCTGCTGGTGCTACTCGACCGCGACGAGACCGTCGGTGACGCGCCCGCGACGCTCGCCGAGCTGGCACCGGGGATCCGGCGCAACGGCATGCACGAGGTCGAGGGCATGAAGGTCTTCGCCGAGGTCTACGGCCCGCCGCCGCGGCTCGTCGTCGTCGGCGCCGTCGACACGGCCGAAGCGCTGTGCTCTGCGGCAGGATTGCTCGGGTGGCACACGATCGTCGTCGACCCGCGCCCGCTGCTCGCGACGCGCGAGCGGATTCCGAGCGCCGACGAGCTGATCCTCGAGTGGCCCGACGACGCGCTCGCACACATCGCGCCCGACCACAACACCGCGGTCGTGACGTTGGCACACGACGAGAAGTTCGACGTGCCCACGCTGAAGGCGGCACTCCGCAGCGAGGCGTTCTACGTCGGCGCGATCGGCTCGCGGCGCACGCAGGCGAAGCGGCGCGAGCGCCTGCTCGAGGAGGGCCTCACGGAAGCCGAGCTCGCGCAGGTGTACGGACCGGCGGGCCTCGACATCGGCGCGGACACGCCCGCCGAGCAGGCGATCTCGATGCTCAGCGAAGCGCTCGCGGTCAAGGCCGGACGTCGTGGGACACCGCTCAAGACCGCGGCGAGCCGCATCCACGTGGAGGAGTAGGAGCGCCCGTGAGCCGCCATGGCGGCAAGCTCCTCGTCGATCAGCTCGTCATCCACGGCGCCGACACCGTCTTCAGCGTTCCGGGCGAGAGCTTTCTCGCCGTGCTCGACGGGCTGTACGACTCGTCGATTCGCCTGATCACGTGCCGCCACGAAGCGAGCGCCGCGAACATGGCGGACGCGTACGGGAAGCTCACCGGACGGCCCGGCGTCGCGATCGTCACGCGCGGGCCCGGCGCGACCCAAGCGTCCGTCGGCGTGCACACCGCCTTCCAGGACTCGACGCCGCTGATCCTGCTCGTCGGGCAGGTCGCCTCCGATCAGATCGAACGAGAGGCGTTCCAGGAGATCGACTACCGGCGAATGTTCGGGCCGATGACGAAGTGGGTCGCGCAGATCGACCGCACGGACCGCATTCCCGAGTACATCGCGCGCGCCTTCACAACCGCGTGCGCGGGCCGCCCGGGGCCGGTCGTGCTCGCGCTGCCGGAGGACATGCTCTCGAGCGAGAGCGACGCCGCCGATGCGCTGCCGTTTCACATCGTTCAGGCGCACCCGGGGCGCGCGCAGCTCGAGCAGCTGCGCGGACTGCTCGCGCGCGCCGAGCGGCCGCTCGCAATCATCGGGGGCGCCGGGTGGACGGCCGGGGCGGCACGCGACATGCGCGCGTTCCTCGAGGCGAACGCACTGCCGGCCGGCGCCGCGTTCCGCCGCCAGGACGCGATCGACAACGACTCGCCGAGCCACGTCGGCGACGTCGGCGTCGGCATCAACCCGAAGCTCGCGGCGCGCGTACGCGAGAGCGACCTCCTGCTCGTCGTCGGCCCACGGCTCGGCGAGATGACGACGTCGGACTACAAGCTCATCGAGCCGCCCACGCCCGCGCAGACGCTCGTGCACGTGCATGCCGGCCCGGAGGAGCTCGGCCGCGTGTACCGAGCGGAGCTTCCGATCCTCTCCGGCATGGAGCAGTTCGCCGCCGCCGTACGCGACGTGCGCGTCGAGCCGCGCTGGCACGACTGGGCCTCGGCGGCGCGCGCCGACTACGAGGAGTGGCAGCAGCCCGGCCCGATGCCCGGCTCGCTCGATCTCGGCGTATGCATGGTCCAGCTGCGCGAGCGTGTGCCGGACGCGATCGTCACGAACGGCGCGGGCAACTTCTCGGCCTGGGTACACCGCTTCTGGCGCTGGCGCGAGTATCCGACGCAGCTGGCGCCGACGAGCGGCGCGATGGGCTACGGCCTCCCGGCGGCAGTGGCGGCGAAGGCGCTCGCACCGCACCGCACCGTGATCTGCTTCGCCGGCGACGGCGACTTCCTGATGAGCGGCCAGGAGCTCGCGACCGCGGCGCAGTACAACCTGCCGATCGTCGTGCTCGTCGTGAACAACGGCATGTACGGAACAATCCGCATGCACCAGGAGCGGCACTATCCCGGGCGTGTCGTGGGCACCGAGCTCGCGAACCCCGACTTCGCCGCCTACGCGCGCGCCTTCGGCGCCCACGGCGAGACGGTGACGCAGACGTCGGAGTTCGCAGCCGCGCTGGATCGCTCGCTCGCCGCGGGCACCTCCGCGTTGATCGAGCTGCAGATCGATCCGGACGCGATCACCCCGTGGACGACGCTCAGCGCGATCCGCGCGAATGCCCTGACGTGAGCGACCGCGAGGAGATCCGCAGCGACGCCTGGAACGCCGTGATCACGGAGGTCGAGCCGGGTGCGGCGCTGCCCGGCCCGCTGCACGGCAAGCGGCTCCTCGTCAAAGATCTCTTCGACACGGCGGCGATCCGCACGACGTACGGCTCCAAGATCTACGCCGAGCACGTGCCCACGCGCACCGCTCCGGCCGTGCAGCGGCTCGTCGACGCAGGCGCGGTGATCGTCGGCAAGGCGAACCTGCACGAGTTCGCGTGGGGCGTGACGAGCCAGAACCCGTGGTACGGGACGGTGCGCAATCCCGCCCATCCCGGCCGCACGACGGGCGGCTCGTCGGGCGGCAACGCGGCCGCGCTCGCCGCGGGGCTCTGCGACCTCGGCATCGGCACCGACACGGGCGGCTCGATCCGCCTGCCGGCCTCCTGTTGCGACATCGTCGGGCTCAAGCCGGCGTGGGGACGCATCCCCACCGAGGGAGTGTTCCCGCTCTGCCCCACGTACGACACCGTCGGGCCGATGGCGACGAGCGTCGCGGACGTCGCGCTCATGTGGTCCGTGCTTGCGGGCGCCGCCGTTCCCGAGCCGCGCCTCGACGGTCTGACGATCGGCCTGCTGACCCGGCCGCCCTCGGTCGGCGGGCCGCCGGGCGCAGAGAACCGCGCGGCCGAGCAGTACGTCGAGCAGCTCGAGACGCTCGGGGCGCGCGTCGTCGAGACGTCGATCCCGGAGCCACCCGACGACACCTGGCCGCTCTTCTTCCACGAGGCGGCCGAATCGCACCGCACGACGTTCCCCTCACGCGCCGACGAGTACGGCGACAACGTGCGCGCAAAGCTCGAGCACGCGCAGACGACCGACCCGGCAGACGCCGAGCGAGCGCGCGAATCGGTGCGACGCTGGCGTGAGTACCGGCCGGACGTCGACCTCTATGTCGCACCGGTGCTCGGCGTCGAGCTTCCGCCCGAGGACTGCGACGAGCTCGCGATCCGGATCGCAGCGACGGCGTTCCTGCGTCCGTTCAACGTGCTCGGCTGGGCCGGTCTCGCGATCGGAGACCTGCAGCTCGTCGCGCCGGCAGACGAGGTCGTGCTCGCGGCCGGGCTCGCCTGGGAGCGCGCGGCGCGCTGAGA
>DATEXK010000277.1:0-6464 GCA_035257065.1 Gaiellaceae bacterium
GTCTGCGTCCTCGAGTGGGCTCGGGCAGTACGCCAGCTTGAGACAGGTGAGGTTGCGTCCGACCAGGCGGCCGGTCTCATCGGATGCGCCGACCACGCGGAAACCGGCGCGGACGAGGGACCGGCACGCCCATGGCGCGCTCCGCACGGCCGTCGGAAGCACGAGCACGGTCGTGCGCCTTGCCCGCCTAGCCATTGCCGGTCCGGGCCCGAATGACTCGCTTGACGCGCGATCGCAGCCGCAGCGCGTGCTCGAGCACTCTCTGATGTCTACGGTCGCGGGCGGCGAGCATGCGCACCACCTGCACTCGCTCCGGCCCGAGGCGGGCCTTGGGGCCGTTCTCCTCGCCGGCGCCCCAGCCGAGATCCAGCGCGCTTGCGCCGGAGGCGTGCGCCTGCCGTGCGAGCTCGAGCAGGACGACATGGCCGGGCCCGCGCAGCCGGCCGCCCGGATGCACGGCCATCGTGTGGAAGAGCGCCCCGCGACCGTGGATGAGGCCGAGAACCGACCCGACAAGCGCTCCGTCCTCGAAGAGCTCGACGATGCGGACGCCGCCGGCGTGCGCGAGTGCGACGACGGCGCGGCGGTGCCAGTCGGCGAGCGCGTCCGTGGCAGCGAACGTCGGCAGGAGGGCGGTGCGCCCACGCCAGCGCTCGCGGTGCAGAACGAAGAGGCGCTCGAGCGCGGCCTCGACAGCACGTGGCTCGGACGCCGTCTGGAACGACAGCTCGCAGCCGAGGCGCGCGGCTCGACGGAGGTTGTAAGCCGCTCTCTTTTCCGCGTACTCACCGCGAGGCGGGGGCAGCGGCAGGACATACCCTATGCGGTCTCCGAGATCTCCAGCCACGGTACGCGCGCCTTCAGCGCACGGAGCGTTGCGCCGCCCGCATCCGCGGCAAGATGAACGGCATCGACCTGGTCGAGTAGCGCGTCGATGAGCACGGCTCCGAGCTCGGGCTGCTGCGGATCGACGAGCAAGTCCGGCGAATACCAAAAGGGCTCGTCACCAAGCCAGCTCGCCAAGCACGGCCGTCTGCTGCCCGCGATCTTCCTGACTCCGAACGCGCCGGCGGCGACGAACTTGCCACGCTGCTCCAACGCGAGCAAGAGCGGCCGCCCGCGCTCGAGCTCCAGGAGTCCCCGCAGCCAGGCAGCAGACGACGTCGGCGCCGGGATCGGCTGCCTCGCGACGAGATCGTCCCATCGCGCATCGAGCAGCTCCTCCGCCCCGTCGGCCTCGCACACGTGCACACGGAGGCCGTCCCGCCGATCGATCCTGCGTACCGACCGGGCCGCGCTGGAAGGAGGGTCGACGACCTCCTGCGTCATCCGACGCCTGCTCTCCGACGGGCGGCCGCACACACCAGCTCGTAGAGGCGCGGGTACACAACTTCGTAGTCGAGGTGCATGACGCTCATTCGGCTCCTCGCACTGAAGCGCTGTCGCACCGTCCCGTCCGCAAGCTCCTCCAGCCGTCGCGCGATCTCCTCCGGCCGCCCTGAGCCCGCGATGCAGAAGCCGTTCACGCCGTTCTGCACGACATCGGACGAACCCGCGTGCTCGCTGACGATTGCCGGCAAACCGGTCGCGAGAGCCTCAGTGACCGTCATCGGCGCCGTGTCCTGCTGGCTCGGCAGAATGAATACGTCCGCAGCTGCATACCACCCTGGCAACTCGGAGGACGATCGGGCACCGACGAAGCGAACCCGATCGCGAACGCCGCATTCGCGGGCGATGCGCTCGAAGCGCGACAGATTCTCGTCGGCGCCGACGACCCACAGCTCGGCATCGACGATCCCACTGGCCGCCAGCCCCCGAACGGCACGTTCGACGCCCTTGCGCGCGAAGCCCGAGCCGACCAGGACCGCGACGAGACGGTCGGGAGGGACCCCCAGCTCGTCCCGGAGCCTGGCGCGCTCGCGCGGATCGGGCGAGAACCTCGTCGTATCGAGACCGTACGGGACAACCGTGACGAGGTCGGGATGGACTCCGTGCCAATCGACCAGCTGCGACGCCAGGCGACGGGTCGGAACCACGCAGAGAGGGCACTTTGCGAACAGGCGTCGCTCGATCGCGCGCACGACGGCGATTTGAGGCCCAGCGATGTTGGTGCGCACCCAGCGCAGCATCGCTGTGGGCTCGACCTGCTGGAAGTAGTGCTCCGTCTCGGCCAGCCTGACCGCATGGACGCGCACCAGGTCGGCCTCGGTGGTCGCGAAACCCTCGGAGAACACCACGTCGACCGACCCGCGCAGCGCGCGCACCGCAGCGTCGGCGCGGCGCGCGAAGCTGGCGCACTCCACCGCGTAGCGAACGCGGTCGGAACCCGAGAACGAGGGATCGACGGTAACGAAACTGATCGGCGCCGAGGTCTCGGCACGCTTGCGCGACATGCACACGGCCTGCACATCCGCGTCGCGGGTGAGCCGTTCGGCGTCCCGCTTGAACAGGCTATGGATCGAGCCGAGGTCGTTGAAGTTCCGGTATACGCAGGCGATCCGCAGGCGCCGTGCCGGCTCGAGGTCGACGATCGGCGCCGTCTGGGCCGACGCGCTGCTATCTCGATCCGTGGATACCAGCTGCCGCACACCTCGCCCCATCATGCATTAGAGGCCGCAGCACACGACCACGTCGCCCAACCTAGGTCGTGTGAACTCCTAGCATCGGTCGAGGAAGCCTCGCGAGCCCTGGCGTCTGAAGTATGAGTCTCGACGCACTCGGGCGCCGGCTTGAAAACCGTTGAGGGCTCACGCCCCCGTGGGTTCGAATCCCACCCCCGCCGCTCAGCTACGTCGTTCGTGGCTTAACCACGCGTTACGCGGCACGGCGGCGCACCTTTCGTCGTTCCGCCTAAGTGGGGCTGGAACACGCTGGAGCCGGTGCACGACTGTCGCGCAGTTGTCGCGCGGTCACCACCCTGCAGGCTTCGTGATCTCTCCTCTTCGGTCCTGCAGAACGTCGGGAAACACGGTCGCCTTCAACACCCTGTCGGAAATGGCTCGATACTCCGTGGCGACCTTCTTGAGCTTCCGCGCCGTCTCACCCGGGTGCGGGTTGAACACGACGACTCCGTGATCGAGCTTGCCGGCGCAGACCTCGATCGGTCTGGCGAGATCTGAATCGTTCGAGATGACGGCCGGGGGGCGTCTCGTCAACGGCCTCGCTGTCGAGCGGCTCGTCTTGCATGATGCTCCCTCCGGCACAGTGCCCCCGGAGCGGTGGGCTAGCACCGGCGGCCGCGAGGGCAGGGGAGTCTAAGCCAGCGATTGCTCGGGCTGCCGGCGTGTCGCGTCAGTGGGTAGCCCGGCTGCTCGAGTAGAAGCGGAGAATGGGAGTAGGCTTGTCGGTCTGGCCCTGCGGCCAGGACTCCGGCTGAAAGCCCGACGTCCGTCGATCGAGCCCCCCGGGGCGCGGGAGACGACACGAGCCTAGGCAAACAGAGTCCGAGTTGCAGGGCCATTCTTGCCGGGGCGAGCGATCCGAACGCTGCAGGCGCTGACGCCGGCCCGGCCCCGGCAACCAACCGACCTGAGAGCGTAGGCTCCTCACATGGCTGATGCTGACTTCCTAAGCCATCACCGCAGCATTCAGACGCTTCTCGATCTCGCAACCGAGCAACTGACGGCTACGCAGCAGGATCGGATACGGGAAGCCGTGTTCGCTCGCGACGACATGGACGAAGCTCGCGCCTTCATTGACGACACGGACGCCGAAGCGATGGGCGTCAGATTCCTTGCCGCGTTCGCTGACGCTGACAGTGAGTTGCAGTCCGCGCAGGTCGAAGAGCTCGAGGGGCTGATTGACGCACGGCTCGCAAGCTCGTCCTAGCTGCTGGGCGATATCCGACTACCTATTCGAGTAGGCGCCGGGCGCGGGGTCGAACACTCAGCCGCATGAGCGCTTTCCCGCAAGGCCCGGCTAGCACGACCGTAGACCCATCGTGCCGCGGGCACAAGATTGGAATTGACCCGGTCTGGTTGACACCGTGCACAGCATTCCAGGGGAACACTGGAGTTCAAAGGACGTCGAGCTGTGTGTCGGCGAGGCGCAAGGGCGACGGTTCCCGATGCTGCTAGGCGGCCTGGTGCAACAACTGTGGACACTCGCAGCGGCGCAGGCGGAAGCGGACGCGGATCACACGGAGATCATCCGGCTCTTCGAGAGCTGGGCCGGGCTGGAGATCGGCGCGTCGCAGTGACCGCGCGTCCCTCACGGCAATTCGAGGTGCATGCAGTCCGCTACGCGGCGCTCGTCTCGAAGAAGAGCGACCTCTTCTAACGGTACGCGGTGTACGGCGACGCCGACAGCGAGGTCGAGATGGCCTACTACTTCTGGGTCCTTCGCTCGGGCGACGAGACGATTCTCGTCGACACCGGTTTCGACCCGGCTGCCGGCGCGCGGCAAGGAAGGACACTCGTCTGTCCCCCCGTCGACGCTCTCCGCCGGATGTGCGACGCTGCCCCAATGGATGCCCCAATGGCTGGACGGGTCGCGGTTGCAGGCTTGGTGACGGCGCTCGCTGTCGCTTCGACTGCTTCTGCGTCCTCGGGGCCCGGGCGGTATCTCTCCTGGGACGCAGGCCGGCGGGTTGCGCACCTGACGTTGCTCGCCGGGTTGGGAACGGGGAACAACGGGTTCAACTTCGACGGCTACGGACGCGGTGAGCTGCTCGTTCGCGTGCCCGTCGGCTGGCGCGTCATCGTGGACTGCGAGAACCGCGGCGGTGGACGCCACTCGTGTGCCGTCGTGCGCGGGGCGCTCGCCGTGACGCCCGCGTTCGCGGGCGCGGCGACCCCGCAACCCCTCGTCGGTCTGTCGCCCGGCGCAAAGGCCTCGTTCTCATTCGTCGCGAGCCGCGTCGGCACGTTCCGGCTTGCAAGCCTCGTCGCCGGCCAGGAGCAGGCGCGGATGTACGCCGTGCTCGACGTGACGCACGGCGGATTGCCGGCGATCACCGCCAGGCGCGGGCCTTAGAGGCTTGCGTCGAGAGCCGCTGCGACGAAGAGCAGCGCGAGGTAGAGCAGCGAGTAGTGGAACACGAGGGCTGCGCGCCGCCGTTCGGCTCCCGCACGCAACCGCAACGCAAGCGCGAGGAACACTGCTCCGAGGACGAGGGCGCCGGCGAGGTATGTCCAACCGAAGGTCCCGGCGAAGAACGGTGCCGCGGTGAACGCGACGAGCGCGACCGTGTAGCCGAGAATGCGCCTGATCGTGACCGCGTCTCCGCTCACGACCGGCAGCATCGGCACGTTCGCGGCCGCGTAATGGTCGCGCAACAGCAGCGCGAGCGCCCAGAAGTGCGGCGGCGTCCACAGGAAGACGATCAGGAAGAGCCACAGCGCCGGAAGCGCGAGATTCCCCGTTGCAGCCGCATAGCCGACGAGGGGCGGGACGGCGCCCGCGGCACCGCCGAGCACGATGTTGCGCGGCCCTCGCCGCTTCAAGAAGCCCGTGTAGACAACGACGTAGAAGAGGTTGCCCACGAGCGCGAGCACGGCCGTGAGCACGTTCACGGCCGAGGCGAGGAGGACGAATGAACAGGCCGATAGCGCGAGACCGAACTCGAGTGCGCGCGGCGGGCTCAACCGTCCCGTTGCGACCGGGCGGCCCTCGGTGCGCGACCCCATCAACCGGTCGATGTCGCGGTCGAGCAGATGGTTGAGCGCGCTCGCGCCACCGCAGGCGAGCGCAAGCCCGAGCATCATCGCACCGAACCGTCCCAGAGGCGGGGCACCGCGCGCGCCGACGACCATGCCGCAGGCGCCCGTCAGTAACAGCAGTGTCATGATGCGCGGCTTTGTCAACGTGACGTAGTCGCGCAGGCTTCCGCGCGCAACGCGTTCTCCGCGCAACGTCAGCGCGGCGAGGACGACGGCAGCCGCAAACGCGAGCGCTGCGAGCGCGACATGTAGCGGGCGGTTCAGCGTGCCGACGGCCGCGGCGAGGAAGCAGAGGAGCGCCACGAGGGCCGGTACGAGCAGACGGCGATGCGCGTACCACGCGGCGAGCACGAGCGCGAGCAGTGGCGGCAGAGCAAGCGCCGCGAGCTCCCGGTGCGGCGCACCGGCGCCGGTCACTCCGCTCACGACCGCGAGCAACGACGCAATCGCCGCCGCAACCGCCGTGAGCCGCAGCGCGAGGCCGGGCGCCGCGCTCGATCTCACGTGTGCTCTCCGGCGAGGCGCGCGAGATCGCCCTCGACGAACGCGGGCATGAACGGGAACAGGTATGCCGTGCGCTCGTCGCCGCGACCGTCGATCAGGAAGATGCGAAGCCTGTGCGCCGAGCGCGCGGAGACGCCGTACGTGCGCCACACCGGCACGAGCCGTGCGCGGCTCGCCGTGAGCCAATGCCACTGCGGGCCGGCGCCGAGACCCCACCGTCGCATGGCGCGATCGATCGCGGCCGGTGTGTCGCCCTGAGGATCGAGGCTGACGATCACGAGCGTCGGCCGCTCGGCCGCC
>DATEXK010000278.1:0-3295 GCA_035257065.1 Gaiellaceae bacterium
CGACTCCCGTCGCCGCACCAGCGCTGATCCTGCCGTGGATCACCGGTTCGCCCCACTCGCTCTACGCCCGGGTGCGTGCGACCGTGGTGACCGCTGACGGCACCGACGTCACTCCCTGGAGCGCCGGCTTCGGCTTCGACATCACACCGCCGCCGCCGCCGACACCGCTCGCGAGCGAGCCCGGCCTGCTGCGGTGGGCGCCGATCGAAGGCGCGGACTCGTATCAGGTCTGGCTGGTGGACGTACGCACGAACGCGAACCCGACCGGCAAGAAGGAGACGGTGCGCACGAACGTGCTCGACGAGCGCGAGTTCTACACCTTTCACCAGAGCCTCAACTGGACCGGTTCGATTCACTGGCGCGTGCGCGCGATCCGCAGCGCAGCCCCGGGCAAGCCGGCCAACGGCCTGCCGGCCGTGACCTACGGCGCCTGGAGCCCGATCTACAACTCGACCAACCCGGCCGTGACGGGCGGGCCGATCACCCTGATCCACACCGTTTCGGACGTGATCTCGGACGGCAGTGACGGCGCTCTTGCGCACCGGCTCATGCCGGCGTTCACCTGGAAAGGCAACCTGTCGTTGTCGGGCGTGGCCGCGGAGCTCTACCGCGTCTACGTCTTCACCGACAGCCAGTGCCTCAACCTCGTCTACACGAGTGCCGTCGTCGGCAGCCCCGCCTATGCGCCTCGCCCCGGCGGGACGCTGGCACTGCCGTCGGACTCAAGCGGAGTCGGCTCCGCACGTGGCGCCTACCTGGACGACGGAACCGAGTCGGCCGACCAGATGTACGACGGTACACCCGTCCTGCCGCAGGAGTCGTATCCGGCGTCCACCCCGACGAGCACCGCCCCCGACGACGCGGCCCCGCCCGGGCCGATCGACGCCACCCCGCCCCCGGGAATCGTGGCTCCGCCCGCGAGCGGCGCCCTCGTCAGCGCGGGTGCTCCGGTCGACCTCTGGGACACCGACTGGCCCGCGAGCGGCTACTACTGGACCGTCGTCCCGGTTGCGGCGATCGTCGGCAGCGCAGGAGCATCTACCGTCTCTGGCGCGGGCGCATCGGCGAAGTCGACGCTTGTTCCCGTGGCGGATCCGACGATCTTCATGGTCGGCCAGACGATCACGATCGGTACCGGCGTCACCTCGGACACGACGCAGATCACGGCGATCGGCAGCGGGCTCATCACGGTCAAGACTTCCCTGAACTTCGGTCACTCAGCAGGCGAGCCGATCACGACGACGAGCGCGAGCGGCGTCGTCTATCGCGACCTCGAGCTCCCGCAGGATTCCTGCGCCGCACGCCGAGGACGCTTCGGCATCGGCAGCGAGCCCTCGCTGACCACGGCCCAGGACCCGTTCGTAACAGGGCTCTCCGCAGACGGACACCTCACCTCCGCCGATTCCACGCCGGCCTTCTACGGTCAGCCGCTCGTCGCGTGGACACCCGCGCTCGGTGCCCAGAACTACCAGGTTCAATGGAGCAAGACGGCGGCCGGAGCGACGTCGGCGTACCCGTTCAAGCCGGCCGGAACGATCCTGACGACCTCGACGTCCGCCGTCCTGCCGCTCACGCCCGGCACCTGGTACTACCGCGTGCGCGGCTTCGACTACAACCTGCCGACCGGCGTCCAGCAGATGAGCTGGTCCGACCCGCAGCAGCTCGTCGTGACGACGCCGCTGCTCAAGCTCGCCCCGGTCGTGAAGACGAAGTTCAAGGTCGTCGGGGCCGGTTCGACTGCCGCCAAGCCCAAGGCTCCCGCCGTGTCCGGCAAGAATCTCCAATCGGCGCTGACGATCCTACGCAACGCCGCCCCGGCTTTCGCGTCGTACGCGGCCGACAACAATCCCGGCTCCTCCTACGATCCGAATCCCTCAGGCACCGGTTACGAGGGCATGACAGTCGCGTACCTGACGAAGACCTACGACCGAGCGCTCGATCAACGCATCAAGATCGTCAGCGCCACGAGCACCGGCTTCTGCGCCCAGGTGACCGTTGCGACTGCGACGGCGAAGTACGCCGGGGGCGCGCAAGTCGTTTCAGGTCACTGCTAGCGTCGTTCGTATCGGCGCAGACCTGACATTCGCACTCGAGCTCTCCGAGCTCGCCGACTCGATCTCACTCCCACGCTTCCGCGCCGACGATCTGCGCGTCGAGACGAAGCCCGATCTCACACCGGTGACCGACGCCGACCGCGCCGTCGAGCGTGCGCTGCGCGAGCGCATCGCCGCCGAGCGTCCCGGCGAGACCGTGCTCGGTGAGGAGGAGGGTGACGACGGCGGCGATGTCCGCTGGATCGTCGACCCGATCGACGGCACGAGGAACTTCACGCGCGGGCTGCCGGTCTGGGCGACCCTGATTGCGCTCGAGCGCGACGGCGCCGTCGTATGCGGCGTCGTCTCGGCGCCGGCGCTCGGACACCGCTGGTGGGCGGCGCGAGGCGAGGGCGCATGGCGTGACGGCGAGCGGATCGAGGTGTCTCGCGTCACCGCACTTGGAGACGCCGCCGTCTCGTGCACCGAGGCCGCCGATCTCGCAGCATTCGAGTCGACGGTCTGGCACGCCCGTGGCATCGGCGATTTCTGGCAGCACGTGCTCGTCGCCGAGGGCGCGCTCGACGCGGCGGTCGACGCGCGCCTCGCAATCTGGGACTACGCCGCGCTGACGATCGTCGTCGAGGAGGCGGGCGGGCGGGCCGGCACGCCCGACGGCGGAGCTGCTCGACCGAACGAGCAGCTCGTGTCGACGAACGGCGTCCTGCACGACGAGGTGCTCGGCCGGCTCAACCGCCCTTGAGGAGGCGCCCGGAACGATCGTAGAGCCGAACCGGCGGGTTTCCGTCGGTCGGATGCGGGACCGCTCCGCTGAACGACACGGGGCCGATGAAGGTGATGCGGAGACGACCACCGAAGCGATGCAGCGGCAGGCTCCGATGCGTGCCGTCGGAGAAGTAGATCCTGGCCGACGCGACTCGCGGGTCGAAGGTGAAGCCCCACAGCGCGGGACCGCGCCGTCCCGATGGTCGTACGTATCCGGACGACCAGACGAAGAGCGCCTTGCGCTCGCCTCTCGGCGTGCAACCCGCGCTCTCGCCCATGATCAGGTAGCAGACCCCGTCGTGCCCCTTCCAGGGCGCGGCCTCGATCAGCACGCGTCCCGTCCTCGGCTGAATGACCGCAAGGACATTCTTCCGATCCGCGGCCGACGGGAGCTTCGGCGCGTCCGACCGGAGGAGCGGCAGGGCAACGGCCGACGCTGCAGCGAGCGCGGCCACGATGGCGACGGTCGCGAGCAC
>DATEXK010000279.1:0-3400 GCA_035257065.1 Gaiellaceae bacterium
CGCTCGCGCGCAGGAACGCGAACACCTCATCGCCGCCGTTCCACAACAGCGACGCCGGCAGGCTCAACGTCGCGTCGTCCTCCGCCTGCAGCCACACCTCCAATGCGAGACCGTTGTCCTCTCGCTCGTCGAGATGCAGCACGACCTTCCACGGCGACGTATTGAGCTGCGTGAGACCGTCGTCGACCCACTTCGTCAGCTTTCCCTCGAGCGCCGAGTAGCCGGAGTTCTCGGGCAGCTCGGGCGTCGGCGCCGTGAGCCCCTCGAGGAAGAGCTCGATCGCCGAGCGCAGACGCCGCGTCGGGGAGGTCAGCCGCACGTTCGCCTCGCGCAGCCGCGTCCGCGCGATGTGGTCGACCGCGTACGGATAGAGGTCGCGCACGGCCGCGTCGCGGTCGCCGTCGAACGCCGCCGCGCACACCTCGGGCAACGCCGCCGCGATCTCGTCGAGCGCCTGCTCGATCGGCGTGTCGAGCGTCGCCGCCCAGAACGCGAACCACGTGCGCGAGTCGTACTCGAGCTGCGGATGCACGAGGCCTTCCGTCACCGCGCCCTGGGCGAGCTCCAGCACCGCGAACGTCGCGCGCGCCGTGCCGCCGAGCTCGATCCCCGCCGGCGGCGACTCCGCGAGGCGGATCAGCTCGCCGACGCTCGCCCGCCGGGCGGAGACCGCGCGGCCCACGCCCTCGATGTCGGCCACCGACGGCATGCCCACGTGCAGGTGCCCGGCCGAGAGCTCACCCTCCGCGCTGCGGGTCAAAACGCACGCGCTCGCGTCGGGCTGCCAGATCACCTCGAGGGTCGGCAAGCCGAGAATCGGCTCTGTTGCGATGAGGCTTGGAGAAGACATGAACCTTTCAGACTAGGCGCAACTGCCGACGTTGCGTCCCCCGGCTTGGCTATAGCCTCGTTCGGTGGCCTCGTTCCTCAAGCTCGCCCGGCTCGCGAATCAGGCGGTTGCAGCGCAAAAGGCGCTGGAACGGCCGCTCGCGCCGCCCGTCGGGCGCTTCCAGCGCTCGCTCGCTTTCGCCGCGCACCGTGGCTTCGCGGTGTCGCTCGTGATCTCGGCCGGGCTCGCGCTCGGCCTGCTCGCGGCCAACAGCGACGCCGCCTGGCTCGCCTGGCTGAGGATCGGGCTCGGCCTCGTCCTGATCGCCGAGGGGCTGCTGCTCGCGACCGATTGGCGCGGCGCCCGCCGGCTCACGCTCTGGCGGATGCGGCGCGGCGAGACAGTAGGCGTGCGGCTCCCGCTGACGCATCGCCTCGTTCGCGCGCTCGCATCGCCCGGACTGCAGTTGCTCGGAATCGTGTGGCTCGGCGCGGGGATCCTCGCGGCGACGCTCGCCCTGCCGCAGCTCGTCTAGGCGCGAGGCAACGCGAGTGCCAGCAGCCGCTCGAGCTCGGCGATCTGTTCCCGCTGGAGCGAACCTTCGCTGCGGACAAGCTTGTAGAGCATCTTCGGCCACGTGACGTGTACGTCGTTGAGGACAAATGGAGATGGGATCAGTCCCCATTGCGAATCCACGAAGCACAGAACCGCGAAGATGTGGCAGTCGGCGAAAGGAGTGGGGACGAGGGAGCTGCGCACGGCTTCGACCTGACGTGGCATCGCGCGTACGAGCTTCGTCTGGTCGCGGCCATTGACGTACAGGCGCCAGTCTCGGCCCAGAATCCACCCGCGGTCGCGCCGTTCGATTTTGCCCGTGTAACGCTTCGCATCGATCACGAAGACGCCGGCAGGCCCGACCACCAGGTGGTCGATGTTGGCCTCTGTCCCTGGGATCCGCCGGTCGTGAAGCACGCCGAATCCTTCGTCGCGCAGCTTGTCGAGCGCCGCGCCAAGGGCTTGCTCGCCGGCTGCACCTTGTTTCCAGGCGCGAGTCGTCTGCGGCTCCTCGCTCAGCGCCAGGATCAGCTTCCCGATCCGCGGGTGCGCCTTGACCGTCCGGGTCTCGCGGCGCTCTTGGCGGCGAAGACCTTCTCGCATCGCTGAGGCTCCAGGGTTGCCGCGATCAATGGCCGGAGGGAGGTGCCCCGGGTCGACCTCGCAGGCGACGCATCGCTCGCATGTCGCCTCGCGACGTTCCTTGTTCCACACCGCGCGCGTTTTCGGCGCGAGCTTGGCCCCGCACCCGACGCAGGTGGCCGCGTAGCGGAGTGGGCGTGCCTCGAGTGCGCTCATTGGCTCGGCATCGGCAGCCGCTTTGACGTTCAGGAGCATCAGTTCGGTTGAAGCGTGAGCCGCGGGCGCCCTACCGTGACCGGCACGCAGCGAACCGCTTGCATATTGCTAGCATGCGCGGCATGGCAACGCTGTACGTCCGAAACGTGCCGGCGCCGTTGTACGCCGAGCTTGCGCGCTGGGCCGAGGAGTCCGGTCGATCCGTGAACAGCGAGATGCTTGTGTTGCTCGAAGAAGAGGCGGAGCGCCGACGGCGTCATAGCGGTTGGTATGAGGAGCTGCTGGCGCTCCGACGCGAGCTCGGCCTGTCGTCGGAGGACGCGGACCTCGCGATCGCTGCGATCCGCGCCCATCGAGACGGCACGGATCGTGACGAAGGCTCCTGACGCCGTCATCGACGCGAGCACCGTTATGCGCGCGCTCGTCGACGGGAACGAGAGCGCACTCGACTGGCTCGGCCGGATGCAGGCCGGCGACGTCGTCGCGGCCTGGCCGGAGCTCGCTTTGCTCGAGGTTGCAAACGGGCTCACGACGCTTGTGCGGGCCGGACGCGTGTCTGACGTTCTTGCGGAGCGCACCCTCGCGTCTGCGCTCGATCTGCCGATCCGTGCTGAATCGCTCACCGTTCTCGTCAGCGCAGCCTTCGCGCTCGCGCTGTCACGCGGCCTCAGCGCATACGACGCCTGCTACGTCGTTCTCGCCGAGACACTCGGCGGCCCGCTCGTCACCGCCGATCGCAGGCTGGCTGCGGCGACACCGAACGGCGTCTTGATTAGTGCCTGAGGCCGGCGGTACAACGCCCTCATGACCAGGGTCGCTCTCGTCACCGGCGCGAACACCGGCATCGGTCTCGCGATCGCGCAGCGCTTCCTGGCCGACGGGTACGCGCTCGGCTACGCGACCGCCGGCGACGACGCCGAGCACACCGGCCCGCTCGACGAGCTGCGTGCGGAGCATGGGGAGGCCCGGATCGCGTGGGTCTTCGGCGACCTCACCGACGTCGCCGTCGCGGAGCAGCTCGTCTCCGGCGTCGTCGACAAGCTCGGCCGCATCGACGTGCTCGTCAACAACGCGGGTATCGCGACCCCGAAGCCGTTCTTCGAGCTCACCGTCGACGACTTCAACCTCACGTTCGACCTCGACGTGCGCGGGAGCTTCCTGCTCGCGCAGCACGCAGCGCGACACATGCGCGACCAGGGCGGCGGCTCGATCGTGAAC
>DATEXK010000280.1:0-3164 GCA_035257065.1 Gaiellaceae bacterium
TGTCTCGGCGCCCCAGGCGTCGATGGTTCGCAGCGCCTCCACGGCGAGTGATACTAGGTGGATGGAGCGTCGGCTCATCTCCTCGGGCTCGTCCTGGGAGGAGCGGTACGGCTACAGCCGGGCGGTCGTCACCGGAGCGCACGTCCACGTCGCGGGGACGGCGCCGATCATGCCCGACGACGCTGACCCTCCGGCCGACCCGTACGGACAGATGCGCCGGTGCCTCGAGATCGCGGAGGCGGCTCTCCGCGAGGCGGGCGCGAGCATGGCGGACGTCGTGCGGACGCGTGTGCTGATGACCGACGCCGGGTACGCGCCCGCCGTGATGCGCGCGCATGGAGAGGTGTTTGCCGAGATTCGCCCCGCCTGCACGGGAATGGTGGTCGGACTGCTCGACCCGCGCTGGCTTGTCGAAGTCGAGCTCGAGGCGGTGATCTCGTGAAGCAGATCCACCCTGCATCGATCACGGGCAAGAGCAGCGGTTTCGCGGCGGGCGGCAGCGTCCTCGATCACGCATTCGGGGAGAGCGACGCCTACACGCTCGGCGTCGAAGAGGAGTACATGCTCCTCGACAGCGAGACGTTCGACCTCGTCCAGCACATCGACACCGTCCTCGCGGCGGTGCAGGGGCACGAGCTCGAGCCGCGGATCAACGCCGAGCTGATGCAGTCGGTGCTCGAGATCGCGACGCCCGTGTGCCGCACCGCGGCCGACGTCGAAGCGCAGCTCGTGCAGCTGCGCACCTACGTGAGCGGCGTGGCACGAGAGCAAGGCCTGCGCGTCGGCTCGGCAGGCACACATCCCTTCTCCCTCTTCGAGCGGCAGCGGATCACGGCGAAGGACCGCTACCGCGCGCTCGTCGACCAGATGCAGTACATCGCGCGCCGCGAGCTGATCTTCGGGATGCACGTGCACGTCGCCGTCGACGATCCGGAGAAGGCGATCCAGGTCGTCAACGCGCTGATCGGTCACCTCGCGGAGCTCGTCGCGCTTTCGGCGAACTCACCGTTCTGGCGTGGCGAGCCGACAGGCCTCGCGTCGTCGCGACACATGGTGTTCGCCGCATTCCCCCGTTCGGGGCCGCCGCCGCGCTTCGTGGACTACGCCGACTACGCAGAGGTCGTCGGCCAGCTCGAGCGCACCGGTTGCATCGCCGACTACACGCACATCTGGTGGGACATCCGGCTGCACCCGCGTCTCGGGACGATCGAGATCCGCATCTGCGACGCCGTGACGCAGCTCGAAGACGTCGTCGCGATCACCGCGTACTGCCAGGCGCTCGTGAAGTACTACTCCGAGCGCTTCGACGCCGGCGACGATGTCCCGTCGTTCCATCGGATCCTCACGACGGAGAACAAGTGGCTCGCCGCGCGCTACGGGCTCGAGGCGCCGGTGATGGATCTCGTCACGGGCAGGCGGAACCGGATGTCCGTTGCACAGGTGGTTCGCAGGACGCTGAAGCTGATCGCACCGCACGCAAAGGAGCTCGGCTCGGAGGCCAAGCTCGCCGGCATCGAGCAGATCCTGCGCCGGGGCAACGGCGCAGACCGGCAACTGCGGGTCTTCAACGCGAACCGGGACATCGTCGAGGTCACGCGCGAGATCGCCCAACTGACCGAGATCTCCGCCGTCCCGGTGACGGCGTAGGCTGGTCATCATGCTGACCGTCGGCGACCGGATCCCGGAAGCGCGCGTCTGGACGACGCCGCAGGAGACGGCGACGATCGAGCAACTCATCGCCGACGGACCGATCCTGCTCCTCTTCTATCTCTTCGACTGGTCGTCGACCTGAACGAACGAGTTGCAGCTCCTGCGTGACAGGAGCGACGAGTTCCGCGCCGCAGGCGTGCAGCCGTACGCCGCCTCCCGCGACTCGCCCTGGACGCACGTCGCCTGGATGCAGGCGCTCGACCTCGAGACCCCGCTGCTGTCCGACTGGAACGGCGACGCGACGAAGGGATTCGGCATCGCGTTCGAGTACCGAGGGATGCGAGACGTCTCCGAGCGGTCGGCGTTCCTGATCGACCGCGACGGAATCATCCGCGGCGCGTGGAGCTACGAGACGGCCGAGCTCCCGGACTTCGACGTGCTGATAGCCGCCGCCCAAGCGTTGTAGACGTTCCACCGAGCATTTGACGGAACTGTGCGCCGAGCGCAATCCGTCGCGGAGCCGAGCTTGCTCGGCGCAGCAGTGACGCGCCCGGCCGCGAGCACAGCACCAGAAGGGGGCCCACGGGGGAAACTGGTTTCCCCCGTGAAGCAAGCGAAGCGAAGCGCTACATGCCCATCGCGTGGTAGCCGCTGTCGACGTACAGCGTCGTCGCGGTGACGTTCTTCGCGCCCTCGCCGAGGAGGTAGCCCGCCGCGGCGGCGACGTCTTCCGCGTCGACGTGGCGGTGCAAGGGGGAGCGCTCCTCGACGATCGCCTCCATCGTCGGGAACCCGGCGATCGACCGCGCCGCAAGCGTGCGAACCGGTCCGGCGGAGATCGCATTGACGCGGATGTTCTTCTCGCCGAGATCGGACGCGAGATAGCGCATCGACGCGTCGAGCGTCGCCTTCGCCACGCCCATGACGTTGTAGTGGGGGACGACCCGCTCGCCGCCGAGATAGGTCATGGTCACGATCGACCCGCCGCCTGCCTTCTCCATCAGCGGCTCCGCGGCCTTCGCGCACGCGACCAGCGAGTAGGCGCTGATGTCGATCGCCATCCAGAACCGGTCGCGCGGCGTGTCGGTGAAGCGTCCCTCGAGATCCTCGGCGGCCGCGAACGCGACCGAGTGCACGAGGATGTCGAGCTCCCCGTCGAACGCGTTGCCGACCTCGCCGAAGACTCGCGCCAGGTCGCCGTCGGAGCGAACGTCGCATTCGGTCACGAGCGCCGCGTCGACCGTGCCCGCGAGGTCGCGAACGCTCTTCTCGATGCGCTCTCCCTGGTAGGTGAACGCGAGCGTTGCGCCGCCGTCGGCGAGCAGCTTTGCGATCGCCCATGCGATCGAGCGCTTGTTCGCAACGCCCATGACGAGCGCGCGCTTGCCTGCAAAGGGGCCCGCCATCCGGCCGATCCTATCCGGAGTGACCGCAGGCTCGGCTACCCTCGCTCCCTTGCGCCGCACGATCCCGCTTCTGGCCTGCTGCGCGGCGCTCGTCGTCGCGCTGCCGGC
>DATEXK010000281.1:0-2822 GCA_035257065.1 Gaiellaceae bacterium
CGAATGGCGACCGGTTTCGGTTTCGCAGCGGGGATGCCCATCGTCGATCTCCCTCGGGTCACGAGCGTGGTCGCCGACCAGGGATCTCGGGTCGGCCCCTGCTCCGGCCTTCACTGCTGAGGGCGGATCGTCTCGCGAGCCGACTGCTTCGCCTCGCGGAGTACGTACTGCGCGTGCACCTTGAGAATACCGCAGTTTCGACCCGATATCGAGCGCCGGAGCATTGAGGTGAACCGCTGACCTTGGTAAAATGTCTGCGTAATCGAGCTCTTGCTCTTTCCTAACCTGGCGGGCGTAGAGATGATGAACCTTGGTTGAGAAAGAGGTCAAGCACCTCCGTGTCCTGATCGCGAACGAGCGGCGCGACCGCCTTGAGTTGCTCGCCGAAGTCGTCTCGGGCCTCGGGCACGAGGTGATCGCCCGGGAGATCGACGTCGAAGCAGTCGGCGAGGTGACGGCGCGGGAGCATCCCGACGTCGCCCTGGTCGGGCTCGGCCTGTCGTCAGAGCATGCGCTCCAGTTGATCGAGCAGATCGTCCACGAGTCGACCTGCCCCGTGATCGCGCTCCTCAGGGTCGAGGAGCCCGCGTACGTCCGCGAAGCGGCCAAGCGCGGCGTCTTCGCCTACATCGTCGACACCACCCCCGAGGAGCTGCAGAGCGCGATCGACATCACGCTGCAGCGGTTCACGGAGTACCACAACCTGCAGGGAGCGTTCGGGCGCCGGGCCGTGATCGAGCAGGCGAAGGGGATCCTGATGGCCCGCAACGGGGTCGACGCCGACAAGGCATTCGGAATGCTGCGCGACCACTCCCAGCGCAGCGGCCAAAAGCTCGCCGAGGTCGCGGCCGCGATCGTGGCCAGCCACCTCCTGTTGCTGCCGCAGTCGCCGGAACCGCCGGCAGCCGAGGCGCGAGCCTAGCGGGTCGGGATCGCCGAGCCCCGGGGCAGCCCCGCAAGCCCAGCCGCAAGAGCCGGCGCGCCCGTACCTCAGAAGGCTCGAGTCGAGTTAGGACTTTGCGACCGACGTATTTCCTGGTCGGCGATGAAGCTCGCTGAGGGAAGGACCCACCGATGAAACGTTCCATGTACCGCTCGCGAGCGACAGGCTCCCGCGCGCCGACAATTCTGGTGCTCGCGCTCGTGTTGCTCGTGCCGCTCATGCTCGCCGGCAGCGCGGCGGCGGCGACAGCCGTTCCGCTTGCAACCGCCGACTCCTTCGCGGTCCTGGCCGGCGCCGGGATCACCAACACCGGGCCGACCACCGTCACAGGTGACGTCGGCACGTATCCGACCACGACGATCGTCGGCGCATCGTCGATGACGATCGGCGGAACGAACCACGCCGGCGACGCCGTCACGCAGGGGGCCCAGAACGACCTGGTCACCGCGTACAACAATGCCGCCGGCCAGGGGCCGACCAACCCGATCGCGGCCGATCTCGCCGGTCAGACCCTGACACCCGGCGTCTACAACTCCGCGTCCTCGATCGGCCTCTCTGGAGCGCTGACGCTCAACGGCGGCGGTGACCCGAACGCCGTCTTCATCTTCCAGGCGGGATCGACACTCACGACCGCGTCCGGAAGCACGATCAACATGATCAACGGCGCCCAGTCCTGCAACGTGTTCTGGCAGATCGGAAGCTCGGCCACGCTCGGCACCGGCTCGACCTTCCGCGGAACCGTCATCGCGCTACAGAGCATCACCGTCACCACCGGTGTGACCGTCGACGGGCGCGTGCTGGCCCGAAACGGCGCGGTCACGCTCGACACCGACACGATCGCCCGGTCGAGCTGTGCCGCCGCACCGGCGCCCGCACCGACGCCGGTAGTACCCGTACCCGCGCCGGTAGTACCCGCGCCGGTAGTACCCGCTCCGGTGACGCCCGCGCCCACGACTCCCGCTCCCACTCCGGCAGCAAAGAGGGCGGCAAGGGCCAAGGTCGCGGCAGCCAAGGCTGCAGCAGCGAAGAAGCGCGCGGTGGCCAGGAAGAGGGCCGCGGCGCTGGGGAACGCCCGAGCCGCCGTCACCACCGTCGGCCTGACGGGCTGAACAACGTCCCGCTGGCACTCGATCGGCTCTAGCGAGCGGGCGGCGTTGCCGCCCGCTCGTTCCGTGTCTGGACGACACCGTTTCCGGCTCGTGCTCGCGCTACTCGTGCCGCTCGCCGCGACCTGGACGGTGGCGGCACAGGCGCAGCCCGCAGCACCGGCACGCGTCACGTCGGCGGTCGTCAAGCCGACGCAGGAGCTGGCGGCGCTGCTGAGCGCGCACAAGGCGTTCTCGAAGCCCAGCCTCGACTCCACGGCGCTCGAGCTTGTGCCGCCGTCGCGGCCGCTCACGGGCGAGCGGACAGTGCTGCCGGTTCTCGGTACGAAGACCGGAGCCGCCGGGCGCGAGTGGTTGCACGTCCGGCTGCCCGGGCGCCCGAACAGCCATACGGGCTGGATCAAGCGACACAAGACGGCGCTCTCGACGACGCGCTGGCACATCGTCGTCGATACCTCCGGACGACGTGTGATCGTCTACGAGAGCGGTCGCCCGGTGCGCATCGTCAAGGCGGTCGTCGGAAAGCCCTCGACGCCGACGCCCCGCGGCGAGTTCTTCGTCGAGGAGTTGATCGCGTTGCATGCCGGCGACGTCGGGGCGCCGTTCGCGCTCGCCCTGAGCGCGCGCTCGAACGTGCTGCAGGAGTTCGCCGGCGGCCCGGGACAGATCGGCCTGCACGGGTTGCTGAACGTCGGAGGCGTTCCCGGCACCGCCGTCTCCCACGGCTGCGTGCGGCTCGACACGGGGACGATGCGGTGGCTGGTCCACCGCAT
>DATEXK010000282.1:0-5290 GCA_035257065.1 Gaiellaceae bacterium
ATCAGGCGGCCTCCGAGAGTGCCGAGACGCTGCGCATGCGCCGGCTCTTTGCCGGCATCCCGACGGGCGTCATGAGTCACGACCTCGACACCGGCGCGATCGAGGTGAATCCCGCGATGGTGCGGATGCTGGGGTATCCGGGGGCGGAGATCACTCCGGACAACCTGCGTCGGTGGACGCACCCGGACGACCGCGGCACCTCCGTCCTCCATGACGAGTTCGATCAAATGAAGCGCAAGTCGTACGAGGTCGAGAAGCGTTACATCCGCGGCGACGGCAAGACGATCTGGTGCAGGGTCTTGGTCGAGCACCTGCTCGACGACGGTGCGCCGACCAGGTCGGCGATCTCGATCTTCGAGGACATCAGCGAGCGCAAGCTCGCCGAGCTGGCGCTGCGGAGACAGACCGATCGCCTGTCCCAGATCGTCGATATCCAGCGTGACGTCGCAGCCGCCGACCTCGACCTCGTGGCCGTGATGACCCTGATCTGCCGGCGCACGGAAACGCTGGTCGGGTGCAACGGAGCCGCGGTCATGATCCTGGAGGGCGACCGGCTCGTCTTCGGCGCGGACTCCGGCATCTTCAGCGAGTCGTTTGCGGGCCACGAGGAACTCAAACGCACCGGCCTCGCGGTCGCCGGCAGCATCACCGGTTGGGCGCTCGCCAACAACGAGTCCGTCCTGTGCAACGACATGCAGGGCGACGTCCGCGCCAACCGCGACATCTGCGCCCGGGACGGCATCTGCGCGATGATCATCGTTCCGCTCCGTCACGGCGAGACGCCCATCGGCGTGCTGCAGATCGTCGGTACCCGCGTGAACATGTTCGAGGACGAGGACCTACGTACGATCGAGCTGCTCTCGGTCGTGCTCTCCGCCGCAATGAGCCACGCCAACGAGTTCGAGGCGAAGCGGTTGCAGGTCGAAGCGCTCGCCCGCCTTCGTGCGATCATCGAGGGCGCCTCGATCGGGATCACGCGCGTCGACACGGAAGCGCGCGTGCTCGAGGCGAATCCCGCATTCGAGAGGCTGATCGGCTACACGACGGCGGAGCTCCAAGAGCTCCCGCCCGGCAAGATCACGCACCCCGACGACTGGGGCATCCACATCGTCCTCCACGAGGACCTGATGAGCGGGAAGACGAACTCCTACCGATACGAGAAGCGCTACGTGCGCAAGGACGGGGAGTTCGTCTGGTGCCAGCTCACCGCCGTGCTCGAGCGCGACCCCAGCGGCCGGCCGACTGCGGTGACGACGATGATCGAGGACATCTCGGATCGGAAGGAGACCGAGAGCCAGCTGCGGCAGGCGCAGAAGATGGATGCCGTAGGCCAGCTCTCAGCCGGCATCGCACACGACTTCAACAACCTGCTGATGGGCGTCCTAGGCTACGCCGGTATCGCGCGCGGCGAGGTCGAAGCGGATAGCCGCGCCGCGGAATGTCTCGGCAAGATCGAGGAGTCTGCGCAGGTGGCGGCGGCGCTGACCCGACAGCTGCTCGCCTTCGGACGCCGCCAGACTCTCCAGATGCGCGCGATCGACCTCAATGCACTCGTCGCGGAGACCGTCTCGCTCCTCAGCCGCGTGGTCGGCGAACAGGTCGAGCTCGTCCCCGTGCTCGCTTCGTCGCTCAGGCGCGTCCAGTCCGACGCGTCCCAGATCGAGCAGGTGCTCTTCAACCTCGTGCTGAACGCGCGAGACGCGATGCCTGACGGCGGAACCGTGACCGTTGAGACGCGCAACGTCGAGCTCACCGGAGACGATCTCACGCAGCACCTCGAGCTGCCCCCCGGCGACTACGTGATGCTCGCGGTCACCGACACGGGCACCGGTATGACGGGTGACGTCAAGGAGCGGCTGTTCGAGCCGTTCTTCACGACGAAGGAAGTCGGCAACGGCACCGGCCTCGGCCTACCGAGCGTCTACGGCATCGTCAAGCAGAGCCTCGGCGACATCGAAGTGATCAGCGAGCCGGGCGAGGGGGCAACGTTCCGCATCTACTTGCCGGCGAGCGACATGTCGGCGGAGATCGAAGACGAAGCGCCCTCCGCCGCGCCTCGGCCAGATGCTCCGGTGTCGTCCGGTAGGTGGTCGACGGGCTCCGCGGCGACAACGGGTCTTCGCCACTAGCGCTCGGCTACCGTGGTCGACGCAGGCAGCGACGCCTCGCCGGCCCGGGTCGCGCGGGGCGTTTCTCGTTCTCGGCCGCATGACCACGACACACGCCCACTTTCGACTCCTGGCACGCGCCGACCAGCAGGCATTCCTCGATCTGCCGTGGGGCCTGCCGCTCGAGGACTGGCCGCAGGAGCTGCAGGTCGAGGCGCGACGCGGGATCGGGCGCCACGTCGTCCGGTTCGTGCACCTCAACGGCTCGTTCTACGCGCTGAAGGAGCTGCCGCCTCCGCTCGCCGACCGCGAGTACCGACTGCTCGGTGAGCTCGCGCAGCGCGCGGTGCCGGCGGTCGAGGCGATCGGCGTCGCCTCCGAGCGCCGGAGCGCCGAAGGGGAGGAGTTGCCGGACATCCTGATCACGCGCTACCTCGAGTACTCGCTGCCGTACCGGCTGATCCTCGGCGCAACCGTGCTGCCGGCGCCCGAGGCGTCGATCCGCGCCGCACTCAGCGAGCTGTTCGTGCGCCTGCATCTCGCCGGGTTCTTCTGGGGCGATTGCTCGCTCTCGAACGCGCTCTTCCGGCGCGACGCGGGCGCCCTCGCGGCCTATCTCGTCGATGCGGAGACCGGGCAGATCGAGGACAGGCTCTCCGACGGCCAGCGCAACCACGATCTCGCAATCGCGGAGGAGAACCTCGGCGGCGAGCTGTACGACCTCTCCGCCGAGCTCGGCCGCGAGGTGGTCGCCGATCCCGCCGCTTTCGCCGAAGACGTGCGCGCGAGCTACGAGCACCTCTGGGCCGAGCTGACCGAGGACGAGGTCTTCCCACCCGACGACAGCAGCAAGCTCGAGGAGCGCCTCAAGCGCCTGAACGCGCTCGGCTTCGACGTGGAGGAGGTCGAGCTCGTCAGCGACGGCTCGGAGGTCCGGCTCCGGCTCCAGTCGAAGGTCGTCGAGCCGGGCCACCACCGGCGGCGGCTGCTGCGGCTGACGGGCCTCGACGCCCAGGAGAACCAGGCGCGGCGTCTGCTCAACGACATCACCGCGTACCGCACGAAGCTCAACCGCACGACGAGCACACCCCTGTCGGACGCCGCCATAGCCGGACGCTGGCTGAGCGAGGTCTTCGAGCCGACGGTCGCCGCCGTTCCGCAGGAGCTGCAGCCAAAGCGGGCGGCAGCCGAGCTCTTCCATGAGCTCCTCGAGCACCGGTGGTTCCTGTCCGAGCGCGCGGGCATGGACGTCGGGATGGATGCTGCGACGGCGTCGTATGTCGACAACGTCTTGCGCCCGGCGGCCGACGAGCAGGCGCCGCTCTTGCAGCCGGACGTCGACCGCGGCTGAGCCGCTGTCCGAACGGCCACGGAATACTCCGGGTGGGCGGCCCGTTCAACTGCGAAAGCGTCCCTAAGGAGAATGTCGATGGAGCCTTCCGCCCACACGCTCGATCCGCACCGCTGGCAGGCGCTCACAGTCGTCTGCGTCGCCTTCTTCATGACGGTGCTCGACGTGTCGATCGTCAACGTCGCGCTTCCTTCGATCAAGACCTCACTGCACGTCAGCGAGAGCAACCTGCAATGGGTGCTGATCGCATACACGATCACGTTCGGGGGACTTCTGCTCCTCGGCGGACGCACCGCCGACCTGTTGGGCCGACGGCGGATGTTCATGATCGGCACGGCGTTGTTCGCCGCGGCATCGCTTGCGTGCGGGCTCGCCGGATCGATCGGCGTACTCGTAGCCGCGCGCGCCGTGCAGGGAATCGGCGCGGCGATCATCTCGCCGGCGACGCTGTCGATCATCATGACGACGTTCGAAGAGGGCTCCGAGCGAAACAAGGCGCTCGGTATCTGGGGCGCGATGGGCGGCAGCGGCGCCGCAGCCGGCGTGCTGTTCGGCGGGATCCTCACGAAGTACGCCGGCTGGGAGTGGGTCTTCTTCGTGAACGTCCCGGTCGCCGTGCTCGTCCTCGCTGTGACGCGCGCCGTCGTCCGGGAGAGCCGCATCACCGGCATCTGGGGGTTCGACATCGGCGGCGCGACGACGATCACCGCGAGTCTCGCACTGCTCGTCTACGCAATCTCGAAAGCGCCCGACGTCGGCTGGAGCGGTGGCCGCACGATCGGCCTCCTCGTCGCCTCGGCGATCCTGTTGATCGCGTTCGCCGCGATCGAGACGCGCCAATCGGACCCGATGATGCCCTTCCGGATCTTCCGGACGAAGACGCTGACGGGTGCGAACGTCGCGGGCTTCCTGCTCGGCGCAGTCGTGTTCTCGAACTTCTTCCTGCTCACGCTCTACGTGCAGCAGGTGCTCCACTACTCCGCGCTGAAGACGGGCCTCACGTTCCTCGCGACGGCGGGCACCGTGATCCCGGTCGCGGGTCTCTCACAGGCGCTCGTCACGAAGATCGGGCCGCGGCCGGTGATGGCCTTCGGGCTGGCGCTGATCACCGCGGGCATGATCTGGTACGCGCAGATCTCCGTGCACACGACCTTCGCGTCGGGCCTGCTGCCCGGGTACCTGCTCGTCGGGGTCGGCATGGCGTTCTCGTTCATCCCGATGTCGATCGCCGCCCTCGCGGGCGTCGAGGCACGCGAGGCCGGTCTCGCGTCGGGACTGATCAACACGTCGCAGCAGATCGGGGGAGCACTCGGCGTCGCGATCGCAGCGACGGTGGCGTTCACGCACACGAACACGCTGCTGCATTCGGGTCACAACCCCGCGGCCGCACAGACGGGCGGCTTCGCGCTCGGGTTCTGGGTGATCGCCGGGTTCGGCGCCGCGGCGGTCCTCGCGACGCTCGCGCTCGTGCGGTCGAGTGAGGTCGCGCTCAACGTCGAGACGGCGGAGGCCTTCTAGTCGGCGTACGTCCAGTGTGGTACAACCGCCGTTCCCCGGCAAACGGAGCGCTCGGATGCATCCCGCTCGTCTCGCCCTCGTGGCAGGTGTCGCCGCTCTAGCCTTCGGGGCCGTTGCCGCGACGTCCGGGGCAAAGCAGTCCGCCAGACCGCCGCTCACGAAGGCAGTGGCGACACGTCCAGGCGGCGATCGAATCGGAGCACGAGGCAGCACACCTCGTCGGCAGTGAGCCCGCGACGGCGCGACTGCAGCTCAGCATCTCCGCCCTTGCGCTGTCTGCGGCGTTCGACCTGCTCGAGCCGACGGCGGCCGA
>DATEXK010000283.1:0-4852 GCA_035257065.1 Gaiellaceae bacterium
CGCTAGCCGACCTCGACCTTGACGAAGCCGTACGCCTCGAGCGCCGCGAGGATCTCGTGGTGCCCGAACGCCTCTCCCGGTGACGCGAAGCCGACCTTGCGCGGCGGCTGGTGCACGAGATGGTGCGCGGCGAACGCCTGGATCAGGCCGGTCATCAGGTAGGCGCCCTGGCCGAGCGCCGACACGCGGATGCTCTCGAGATTCCCGCGCCCGACGACGACGTCGACGGTGCGCTGCAGGCGCCGGTTCTCGCGCGGCGGAGTCTCCGGCTGCATCGAGTCGGCGATCCCGGCGAGGATCTCGCGCTGCTGCTCCGGCGGCAACGGCTTGATCTTCTCCTGGTAGTCGCGCTGGCCGGCGACGATGCCCTCCATGAGCGAGCGCTCGAGCAGGCCGCCGAACGCGCGCACATTCGCGATCTGCGGATGGTCCTTGAACCAGACCGGGTGCGGGAAGCCGCCCCACGGCAACGCGAGCTGCGTCGAGATCGCGCTCGGGATCGTCACCTCGAGCGTCGTCACCGGCGGCCATTCCTTGTACTCGTTCTGCTCGAGATAGATCGACTCCCACTGGAGCTGGCCGAAGATCGTCTGCGTCGACCCGTAGGTCGGGAAGCCCATGAACATCGAGAGGATCTCGAGCGAGTCGATTCCCGGCGCCTGCTCGAGCGCGATGCGTGCGCATGCCTCCGCGACTGCCGACATATACGCCGTCGCCGGCGCGAGCAGCAACCCCGCCTCCGCGAACTTCGCGCCCCACTCCTCCTTCGCAAGCTTCACCCACGGCGTCTCGCCGCCCGTGTCGACGTAGTGACAGCCCGCCTTCAGGGCGGCCTCGGCCACCGTCGAGCCGTAGTAGATGCAGGGGCCGACACCGTTGCAGACGACCTTGGCGCCCTCGAGCAGCGCCGCGAGCGCGTCGACGTCGTGCTCGACCTGGACGACCTCGTAGTCGGCCGTGCCGATGCCGGGCACGTGCGAGAGGACCTCTTCGATCTTCTCGCGATCGCGCCCTGCGGCGATGAACGGGACGTTGTACTCGCGCAAGAACTCGATCGTCAGGCGCGCGGAGAAGCCGCTCGCGCCGTAGACGACGACGGGACGCTTGCCGCTCATGTCGCGTCCAGTCCGAGCAGGCGGATGGCGTTCTGCTTGAGGATCAAGGGTCGTACCTCCGGCTTGATGTCGAGTTTGTCGAAGTCCGCGAGCCAGCGCTCGGGAGTGATGAACGGGTAGTCGGTGCCGAACAGCACCCGGTCCCGCAGCAGCGAGTTCGCGTGGTGCACGAGCTGCGGCGGGAAGTACTTCGGCGACCAGCCGGACAGGTCGATGTACACCTGCGGCTTGTGCACTGCAACAGCGAGCGCCTCGTCCTGCCAGGGGAACGACGGGTGCGCGAGGACGATCTTCAGCGTGGGAAAGTCCACCGCCACGTCGTCGACGTGCATCGGGTTCGAGTACTTGAGACGCACGCCGCCGCCGCCGGGAAGGCCCGAGCCGACGCCGGACTGCCCGGTGTGGAAGAGCGCAGGGAGGCCCGCCTCCTCGATCACCTCGTAGAGCGGGTAGGCCATGCGGTCGTTCGGGAAGAAGCCCTGCGCGTTCGGGTGGAACTTGAAGCCGCGCACACCGTGCTCAGCGATCAGACGCCGCGCCTCGTCGACACCGCGTTTGCCCTTGTGCGGGTCGATGCTCGCAAACGGGATCAACACATCGGAGTTCGCGCGCGCAACAGCGGCGATCTCCTCGTTCGGCACACGGGTCTGCCCGGTGAACGACTCCGAGTCGACCGTGAACACGACGGCCATCATCCGCCGCTCGCGGTAGTACGCCGCAAGCTCGAGCGCCGTCGGCCGGGCCGACTCACCGCGGAAATGCTTGATCGCTGCATCGCGCAGCTCGTCGGGGAGCGCGTCGACGCCCGACTCGGACATCTCGACATGCGTGTGCATGTCGATCGCGACGACGTCGTCGAGGGAGAGACGCTCGCTCTCAGGCACCAGCTTCCTCCGGCACAGTCATCGCCCCCGCGAGCGCGACGAAATGGTCGAGCGCGGTCGGGTCGAGCAGCGAGTCTCTGCTGGCGACCTCGTCGGCGGCCGCGCCGCGGAGGATCCGCTTGACCGGCGCCTCGAGCTTCTTCCCCGTCAGCGTGCGCGGAATTGCGGGCACGGCGCGGATCATGTCAGGCACATGCCGAGGCGAGAGCTGCGACCGCAAGGCCCGCTCGATGCTTCCGCGGAGCTCGTCGTCGAACACGACGCCGTCCGCGAGCACGACGAACAGCACGAGCTCGCCCGCGCTCCCCTGGTCGTCCTCGAGGTGGACGACGAGACTGTCGACGATCTGGGGTAGCTCCTCGATCACGCTGTAGAACTCGCCGGTGCCGAGGCGGACACCGCCGCGATTGAGCGTTGCGTCCGAGCGGCCCGTGACTTCGCAGCTGCCACGCTCCGAGAACCTGATCCAGTCGCCCTGCCGCCAGATCCCGGGGTACATCTCGAAGTACGAGCTGCGATAGAGCGATCCGTCCGTGTCCCCCCACAGCTCGACGGGCATGGACGGCATCGGCTTCGTGATCACGAGCTCTCCCAGCTCCCCGACGAGCGAGCGGCCCTGCGGGTCGAAGGCATCCGTGGCAACGCCGAGGAGACGCCCCGAGATCTCGCCGTCGTAGACCGGGAGGAGCGGCGACGCGCCAACGATCCCGCTGCAGACGTCGGTGCCGCCGCTGCCGTTGATGAGAAACACCTCGGGCCCGAGCTGCTCGTAGACGTAGCGATAGCCCTCGAGCGGAAGCGGCGCGCCGGCGGTGGCGAAGACCCGGATCGAGCTGAGGTCGCACGTTCGCCCCGGCTCGAGGCCTGCCTTCCGGCACGCCATCAGAAACGCCGGGCTCACGCCCATGAAGGACGCCTGCGTCTCCTCCGCGACCCGCCACTGCCAGCCGAGGTCGGGCCAGCCCGGGTCGCCGTCGAGCATCACGATCGACGCCCGCATGAGCAGCACGGACACGAGCGCGTTCCACATCATCCACGAGGTCGTGCTGAACCAGAGCAGGCGGCTGCCAGGCTTCAGGTCCCAGCTGAACGCATGCGCCTTGGCCATCTCGAGGAGGATCCCGCCGTGCCCGTGGACGATGGCCTTCGGCCGGCCGGTCGTTCCCGACGAGAAGAGCACGAACAGCGGATGGTCGAAGGCGACCGGCAGGAACTCCAACGGCCCGGGCTCGGAGAGCAGCTCGTCCCAGGCGACCGCATCCGGAACCGTGTGCTCGCCATACGGGACGTTCACGACGTGCCGCAGCGTCGGCAGGGCGGCACGGATCGTCGCCACCTCGTCGCGGCGATCGATCGAGCGGTCCCGAAAGCCGTACCCGCCGACCGCCAGCAGCACCGACGGCTCGAGCTGCACGAGGCGGTCGACGACGCTCCGCACGCCGAGCTCGGGCGCGCAGCTCGCCCACACCGCGCCGAGGCTCACCGTCGCCGCGAACGCCACGAGCGTCTCAGGGATGTTCGGGAGGTACCCGACAACGCGGTCGCCCGGCCCGACGCCGAGCCGTTCGAGCCCCGCGCGCGCCCGCGCCACCTGCTCGCGCAAGTCCCCGAACGTGAGGTCCACCGGGTCGCGCGTCTGGGAGCGGGAGACGACGGCGACCTTCTCCGTGTCCTCGTCGCGACCGAGGAGGTGCTCGGCGAAGTTCAGTCGCGCACCCGGGAACCAGACCGCGCCGGGCATCGCTTCGGAGGCGAGAACGGCGGTGTACGGAGCGTGGGCCTTGACCTCGAAGAACTCCCACACCGACGACCAGAACGCCTCGAGGTCGTCGACCGACCAGCGCTGCAGCTCGTCGTAGTCCGCGAACACGAGCCCGCGCTCGCGCTCGAGCCAGGCGAGGTAGCGCCCGACCTCGGTCGTTTCCCGAATGTCCGGCGGCGGCGTCCACAGGATGCCGGGCTCGTCGCGGCGGAGCTGATCCATCAAGCGGGCGCCAATCTATGCCCCATGCTGAGCGAGATGTCGTTCGCCGTCTGGATGACAGCGGGAGCGAAGCGCTCGACGAGCTCCTCCATCGACACGATCGTGCGGTGGATGGCGAGGTTGAGCGCGGCGAGCACGTCGCCCGACTGCGAGTAGATCGGCGCGGCGATCGACCGCAGCCCGTAGGCGAGCTCCTCGTCGTTGATCGCGATACCGGACGCCCTGACCTTGACCAGCTCTGCCCGGAACGCCTTGGGATCGGTGAGCGTGTTCGGCCCGCGCGGGACGAAATCGGTGCGCTCGATGACCTCGTCGAGGCGCTCCTCGGAGACGAACGCGAGGATCGCCTTCCCCATCGCCGTACAGTAGGCCGGCAGGCGCGCGCCCACGTGGAGGTTGAGGTCGATCTCCTGCTGGCCCGGCCGCGCCGCGCGGCAGCGCTCGATGTAGACGACGTCCGTCCCGTCGAGAATCGCCACGTTGACCGTGCGCTGCGTCTCGTCGCTCAGCCGGCGCAGGTGCGGCGCGGAGACCTCCAGCAGGTCCATCGAGTTCAGCGCGGAGAAGCCGAGATCGAGCACCTTCGGGCCGAGGCGGTAGCGCTTCGAGTCGGGATCCTGCTGCAGGTAGCCGAGCTTTGCGAGCGTGGCGACGGAGCGGTGCACCGTGCTCCGGCTCAGCTCGAGCCCGCGCGAAAGCTCGCTCACGCCGATCAGCGGGCGGTCAGAATGGAACGTGGAAAGGATCGCGAGACCACGCGCCAGGGACTGCGAAGTGCCCGTGCTCCCCTCCGAGGGCCGCATCGGCGTATCCTATCCTTGTTCCACCAATCGGAACGCTGTCTTGACAACCGGGGCAGTTCGCTGAGA
>DATEXK010000284.1:0-2014 GCA_035257065.1 Gaiellaceae bacterium
CGCAAGGTCGGTGAATTCGTGCGTGTCCGCCATGCGTCCCACTCGGTCGACGTGCTTGACCATCGCGAACTTCGAACGGATCGTCGCCCGGTCTGTGTCCTTGCCGGGCCCGAACACGTCCTTGATCACCTTGAAGACATACGGGTACGACGGCAGCGTGAAGACGAGCATCACCTGGCCGCGGATGCCCGGAGCTTCGACGAATTCATCCTGAGAGTGGTGCAAGTGCTGCAGCAAGTCGCGATAGAAGAGCGTCTTGCCCTGCTTGCCGAGCCCGAGGATCGTGTACAGCTCGGAGCGCGGCCGGGTCGGTGTGATGCCGCGCAGGAACTCCACATAGCCGGACGGCACCTGCATGTCGACCATGAAGTACGCCCGCGACAGCGAGAAGAAGTTGTTGATCTGCCGTGGGTCGAGCACGATCGCGTCCAGCGCGAGTCGCCCGGCATCGTCGTACAGCACCGGCACGATGAACGGCAGGGCTTCGTCGCCGTTGACGATCCTCCCGAAGACGTACGCGGCTTTGCTCCGGTAGAACGCCGAGCCGAGCACCTGGATCTGGTGGTTCCGCTCGAGGTGCGTCCACGGACCGCTCGGGCGTTCGTCGAGTGCGCGCAGCAAGTGGTCGAGGTCGCGCCCGAGATCGGCGAACGGCCGCGTCCAGCCGAAGTCGAGGAAGATACGCTCGAAGCATTCGCGCAGGCTCGCGTCGTTCGGGTAGTAGCTGCGGTAGATCGGCGGGTCGGACTCGATGTATTCGGTCGAGAGCGTGGCGCGTACGAAGATCAGGTCGTTGTCGGCGTACGTTCGGTGCAGGATCCGCGTGATCACGGAGTTGAAGAACGTCTCCGCGAGCTCGGGCTGCGAATGGTCGACGAGCAGGCCGATGTAGAAGAGCTTCGCGTCCTGCCAGACGCCCACGCCGAACGACTCGACGTCGAACTCCGACCGCAGGCGCGCGACGCACTCGCGCACCCGCTCGTCGTAGAAGCGGATCCTCGCCTGCACGGCGTGCTGCGCCTGCGCCCAGTCCATAGCCTCGAAATGCTCCTTCGCGCCGGCGCTCGTCGACCGGAAGAGCCCGTAGTGCTTGTCGAAGCCCTCGATCAGGACCGCGGCGATCGCCCGGGCCGGATCGGCGCCCGCCGTGGCGGGAACCGCGCGGACGTGCGCGCCCGCTCCGGTAGCCTGACCTGGCCGTCTCAGAGGCAGCTCCTTTCCCACGAGCACACGGTAGGCGATGATCACCGACAAAACGCACATCGACGTTCCAGCCGCCGGCGCGAAGATCGTGCCCGGGCAGCCGACGCCGGACAACCCGATCATTCCGTTCATCGAAGGCGACGGAATCGGCGTCGACATCACTCCCGTGATGAAGGCCGTGGTCGACGCCGCGGTCGAGAAGGCCTACGGCGGCGCGCGCCAGATCCACTGGATGGAGATCTTCGCGGGGGAGAAGGCGACGCGGCTCTACGGCAACGACGTCTGGTTGCCCGAGGAGACGATCGAGGCGGCGCGCGAGTATTCGGTCTCGATCAAGGGCCCGATGACCACCCCGATCGGCGGCGGCATCCGGTCGCTCAACGTCGCGATGCGCCAGCAGCTCGACCTCTTCGTCTGCCTGCGCCCGGTGCGCTGGTTCCCGGGCGTGCCGAGCCCGCTCAAGGACCCCTCGAAGACGAACATGGTGATCTTCCGCGAGAACACGGAGGACATCTATGCGGGGATCGAATATGCGGCCGGCACACCGGAGGCGGCCAAGCTGCTCGATTTTTTGGCGCGCGAGTTTCCCAAGGGATTTGCCAAGATCCGCTTTGGTTCGACGGAAAAAGTGCAGGCCTGGCAGAAACAGTTGGAATCGATCGGGGCGCCCCATCGGGAGCTCGGACTGGAGGTCGGCGTCGGCATCAAGGCGGTGAGCTACCTCGGCACCGAGCGCCTCGTGCACAGCGCGATCAGCTATGCCATCCAGCACCAGCGCAAGAGTGTGACGCTGGTCCACAAGGGGAACATC
>DATEXK010000285.1:0-8350 GCA_035257065.1 Gaiellaceae bacterium
CGCGCGTCGGGCTCGAGTCGAAGGCGCTCGTGCCTGCCGGCGGCCTTCCGCACGGGGACAAGCGGCGGCTCGAGATCGCGATGCTGCTCGCCGCGGACAAGCCGGTGCTGCTCCTCGACGAGCCGATGGCGGGCCTGTCGGCCGAGCACGTCCCGCAGCTCGTCGAGCTGATTCGCTCCGTGAACGAGCAGGAGCGGAAGACAGTGCTCATGGTCGAGCACCACATGGACGTGGTCACCGGTCTTGCGCACCGAATTGCTGTCATGCACCACGGCGCCTTGCTCGCCTGCGACACGCCGGCCGCGGTGATGGCGAACGAGACTGTCCAGTCCGCCTATCTCGGGGAAGCGCTGTGAGCACGGTCGCAGCCCGCACGCTGCTGTCTGTCCGCGACCTGCACGTGTTCCTCGGGCAGTCGCACGTCCTCCAGGGCGTCAGCTTCGATGTACCCGAGGGCGGCGTCACTGCGCTGCTCGGCCGGAACGGCGTCGGGAAGACGACGACGCTGCGGGCGATTCTCGGCCTCGTCGACCGGCGCGGCTCGGTGCAACTCGGCGACGACGAGCTGACCGGCATGGCGACGCATCGCATCGTCCAGCGTCGCGTCGGCTATGTGCCCGAAGATCGCGACGTCTTCACGGGCCTCACGGTCGCGGAGAACCTCCGGCTCGCAGAGCGCGACACGGACCCGCGATACGAGCTCGTCTACGAGCTGTTCCCGGAGCTCGAGCACCGCGGCGCGCAGCGAGCGGGCACGCTCTCGGGCGGACAGCAGCAGATGGTCGCGATCGCGCGGGCGCTACTGAACGACAACCGCGTCCTGCTCGTCGACGAGCCGACGAAAGGGCTCGCACCCGCGCTCGTCGCCGATGTGGCGCGCGTGCTCGAGCGGCTCGCGGAGCTGACGACCGTCCTGCTCGTCGAGCAGAACCTCGGCGTCGTCAGGCGGCTCGCACGCGACGCGATTGTGCTCGACCAGGGCCGCGTGGTCCACGCCGGCGACGCGAAGGAGTTGCTTGCGCAGCCGGATCTCGTCAAGAAGCTGTTGAGCGTGGGGTCGAGCGCGTGAGCACGTTCATCCTGCTGACCATCACCGGCCTGGGCCTCGGCGCGATGTACTTCCTGATCGCCTCCGGGCTCTCGCTCATCTACGGCCTGATGGGCGTCCTGAACTTCGCGCACGGTGCGTTCATCACCGTCGGCAGCTACACCACCTGGTGGACGTCGGTGCACGTGTTCGAGGGTGTCCACTCCAACCTGTGGCATTTCATCCTGAGTGCGCTGCTCGGCCTCCTGATGGGCGGGATCTTCGCTGCTCTCGTCGAGCTGATCCTGATCCGGCCGCTCTACGCGCGGCACATCGAGCAGGTGCTCGTCACCGTCGGCCTCCAGCTCGCATTCGTCGCGCTCGTCCAGGGCATCTGGGGGCCGGACCCGAAGTCGTTCGTCGTGCCGCAGTGGCTGCACGGCACGACCGACGTCGCAGGCGCGCACATCCCGAACGACCGCTGGATCGAGATCACGGTAGCCGCGATCGTCCTGGTCCTCTTGCAGCTCTTCCTGCGCCGCACCCGCTACGGACTGATCATCCGCGCGGGCGTCGAGAACCGCGCGATGGTGCAGGCGCTCGGCATCGACGTGCGCAAAGCGTTCACACTCGTGTTCGCCGTCGGCGGCGTCGCTGCCGCCCTCGCCGGCGTGCTCAGCGGCGTGTACTTCAACGTCGTCGGGCCGGAGCAGGGAACGTCCCTGCTGATCTTCGCGTTCATCGTGGTGGTGATCGGCGGGCTCGGCTCGATCGGCGGCTCGGCCGTCGCGGCCGTCGTCGTCGCATTGACGCAGCAGTACACGAACTACTACGCCTCCGCGGGGATCGGCGACATGGTCGTCGTGCTCCTGCTCGGGGTCGTGCTGCTCGTGCGCCCGCGCGGGTTCGCCGGCGCCGTCGTCGGTGGGCGCGCGTGACGCGTCGCCGGCTGCTGCTCGACTGGGTGTGGCCGCTCGCCGTCTTCGTCGCGCTGGCGTTCGTGCCGAAGCTCGGCTTCTCGATCCCGAAGCTCTTCGACCAGCCGATCTCGTCACCGGGAACGCTCACCGTGCTCTCGGCGTGCCTGCTGTTCGGTGCGCTCGCGCTGACGTACGACATCCAGTTCGGCTACACCGGGCTGCTGTCGTTCGGACACGCGCTATACGTCGCGGTCGGCGTCTACCTCTCGAACATCGCGATCACGGAGTGGCACTGGAGCTTCTGGCCGTCGATCCTGTTCACGATGGGCGTCGCCTTCGTGCTCGCGAACGTCCTCGGCTATGTCAGCCTGCGGGTGAGCGGCATCGCCTTCGCGATGGTGACGCTCGCGTTCGCGCAGGCAGGGGCCGTGCTCGCGCTCAAGGATCCGCATCACTGGACGCACGGCGAGGAAGGTCTCGGCGCCGACTACACAAAGCTGCCGAAGGCCCTCGTCGGCATCGCGAACACGAAGAACCTCTACTGGCTCGCGCTCGGGTTCCTTGCGGCCGTCTTCTTCATCGTCCGCTGGGCGGTCGAGTCGTCGCCGGGCCGCGTGTGGCAGGCGATCCGCGAGAACGAAGTGCGTGTCGAGGTGCTCGGCCTGCGCCCGCACGCGTACAAGCTTCAGGCGTTCGTGCTCTCGTCGACGCTCGCCGCGGCCGGCGGGATCGTGTACATGCTGCTCTACAACGGCTCATCGCTCGGCGTTACGCAGCCGAACTTCACGCTCGTGCTCCTGTTGATGGTCGTGATCGGCGGCGCCGGCTCGCGCTGGGGCGCCGTGCTCGGCGGGATCCTCTACACATATCTCAACGACCGCCTGATCGCCGTCGGCAGCTCGTCGGCGGTGGAGGGGCTGCCGCATGTCCTCCGCACTCCGCTCGAGCAGCCGCTCTTTCTCCTCGGCGTCGTCTTCATCCTGATCGTCGTCTTCCTGCCGGGTGGGCTCGCCGGGCTCGTCGCCCGCGGCCGGCCTTCGGGACTGCGGAAGCTCGAAGAGGCGATCCGTCCCGGCGGCGCGACCGGTGGGGTCGTAGAGAATCCGATGACCGAATCCCAGGAGGGTGTATGAGCGAGGCGACCAACGACGGCGTGCGCATCGCGTACGAGGTGCTCGGCGATGGGGAGCCGTTGTTGTTCGTCCACGGGCTCGGGTACGACCGTCGCGGCTGGGGACCGCTCCCGGCACTCCTCGCCGCTGATTTCCAGGTACTGCTCTTCGACAATCGCGGCGTCGGCGAGAGTGACGTTCCCGAAGGGCCGTACGCCGTCTCGCAGATGGCCGCCGACGCCGTGGCGGTCCTCGACGGCGCGGGCGTCGAGCGTGCGCACGTGCTCGGCGTGAGCCTTGGCGGCTACATCGCGCAGGAGATCGCGTTGACGTTTCCGGA
Organism: Gaiellaceae bacterium; assembly: GCA_035257065.1. Taxonomy (GTDB): domain Bacteria; phylum Actinomycetota; class Thermoleophilia; order Gaiellales; family Gaiellaceae; genus Palsa-739. The sequence continues at coordinate 3,400 of DATEXK010000285.1, forward strand.
CCGCGTACGGAAACTCGTGCTCGGATCGACCGCGCCCGGCGGTACGCGCTCGCACCCGATGCCCCAGGCCGGCCTCGAGGCATTCGGCCGGTTCCCGGCGATGGAGCGTGAAGCGGGCCTGCGTCTGATGGTCGAGACCTCGCTCGGAGCGCACGGTGTGCGCGAGCGTCCCGAGCTCGTCGAGGAGATCTTCGCCTACCGGCTCGAGCGTGCACCGACGCTCGCCGGGTGGCAGGCGCAGGCGTATGCGGGCGCGACCTTCGACGCCTACGACCGCGTACCGGGCATCGCCGCACCGACACTCGTGATCCAGGGCGGCGCCGACACGGTCGTCGATCCGCGCAACGCCGATCTGCTCGCCGAGCTGATTCCCGACGCGCGGGTGGAGGTCGTCCCGGAGCGGGGCCATCTCGTCGTCTGGGAGGAGGCGGAGCTGCTCGCGCCGGTCGTGCGGGAGTTCCTGCGCTCGTGAGCGGGCAGCACACGATCGATCGCTGGATCCGCGACCGTGCCCGCACGACGCCCGAGCGTGTCGCGATCGACCATGACGGCCGTCTCGTCACGTATCGCGAGCTCGACGAGGGCTCCAGCGCGCTGGCCGCGTCGTTCCACGAGCAGGGCCTGCGCCGTGGCGACCGGGTCGCGACGTTGACGGGCAGCACGCCGGAGCACGTCCAGGTCTTCTACGCCTGCGCGAAGGCGGGCCTCGTCCTGCTGCCGCTCTCGTGGCGGCTCTCCCCTGCAGAGCTGCGCTACCAGCTGGACGACGCCGAGCCGGCGCTCTTCCTCGTCGAGGACGTGTACGCGGAGAGCGCTGCTGCAACAGGACATGTCTTCGAACGTCTTGGCTCGAAAGTAGGGGTCAGACCCCGGGACCTGTCCGCCGAAGAGGTGGCCGACGAGGACGCGTTGCTGCTGATCTACACGTCCGGCACGACCGGCAAGCCGAAGGGCGCGCTGCTCACGCATGCCAACTGCTTCTGGACGAATCTCTCCCTCGAGCTCGCGACCGGCGTGAGCCAGGACGACGTCGTGCTGCAGGTGCTGCCGCAGTTCCATGTCGGCGGCTGGAACGTCCTGGCCCTGCTCGCCTGGTGGAAGGGCGCGACGGTGATCCTGGAGCGCGAGTTCGAGCCGGCGCGCGCGCTGCGCCTGATCGAGGAGAAGCGCGTCACGACGATGATGGGCGTGCCCGCGACCTATCTCTTCATGGCGCAGCAGCCCGGCTTCGCGGACGCTGACCTGTCGAGCCTCGAGCGCGCCGTCGTCGGCGGCGCGCCGATGCCGGAGGCGCTGCTCGAGCTGTACGCCGCCCGCGGCGCGGCGATCGTGCAGGGCTACGGGCTGACCGAGGCGGCGCCGAACGTGCTTTGCCTCCCGCCCGAGGACGCCGTGCGCAAGCTCGGCTGCGCCGGCAAGCCGTACCCGTTCGTCGACGTGCGCCTATCGCCGGAGAGCGAGCTCCAGGTGCGCGGCCCCAACGTCTTTCCGGGCTACTGGCGTAACGAGGAGGCGACCGCCGCCGCGTTCACCGACGACGGCTGGCTGCGCACCGGCGACGTTGCCGAGCGCGACGACGAGGGCTTCTATCGGATCAAGGGACGACTCAAGGAGATGTTCATCTCCGGCGGCGAGAACGTGTATCCCGCCGAGGTCGAGGCCGTCCTGCACGAGCATCCCGGGGTCACGGACGCCGCCGTGCTCGGCGTCGCGGACGAGCGCTGGGGCGAGGTCGGCATGGCGTTCGTCGTGGCGGACGGGATCGGCGAGGACGAGCTCGTCGAGTGGTGCCGCGCGCGCCTTGCGCGATTCAAGGTGCCCAAGTCCTTCCGATTCATCGGCGAGATTCCCCGTAACGGCATGGGCAAGGTCCAGAAGCAGGAGCTGCGGACGACCGACGAGGTGACGTCGTGACGGACCTCGTCACCGGCGTTTCCGGGCGCGCGCTCTCGAGCAAGGGCGTCGCGACGCGGCAGAAACTGCTCGACGCGGCGGAGCAGGTGTTTGCCGAGCTCGGCTACCACGACGCGTCGATCGTGAAGATCACCGAGGCGGCGGGCGTCGGGCAGGGCACCTTCTATCTCTACTTCTCCTCGAAGCAGGAGATCTTCGACGAGCTGGTGCGCGACCTGAACCGGCGAATCCGGCACACGCTCAAGGAGGCCTCGTCGCAGGGCAAGGACCGTCTCGAAGCCGAGCTGCTCGGCTTTGACGCGTTCTTCCGCTTCACGAGAGACCATCCCGGGCTGTACGGAATCATCCGGCAGGCGGAGTTCGTCTCGCCCAAGATGTTCCGCTACCACTACGACACGATGTCGGAGGGGTACATCGAGGGCTTGCGCGAGGCCAAGGCTCGCGGCGAGACCGGTGAGATCGACCCCGAGGTGACGGCGTGGGCGCTGCTCGCCGCCGGCGAGATGATCGGCCTGCGCTGCATCCTTTGGGGCGACGGGACGGTGCCCGACGCCGTCTCTGCAGAGCTCGCGCGCATCGTGCGGTGCGTGCTCGAGGCGCCGGCATGAGCAGCGTCTCGCTCGCCGCGACCGCGGCGTATCTGCCCGAGCACTGGATGACCGCCGCAGAGGTGAGCGAGCGCAGCGGCATTCCCGAGCAGGTGATCGTCGAGAAGTTCGGCCTGCGCGGCAAGCACATCGCCGCAGCGGACGAGCACGTCAGCGACCTCTCGGTGCGAGCCGCGGAGGCGTTGCTCGAGGAGACGGGCGTCGACCCGCTCGAGATCGACGTCGTCATGTACTTCGGCTCGATGTGGAAGGACTACGCCGTCTGGCAGGCGGCGCCGTGGATCGCACATCGCATCGGCGCGTCCCACGCGTATGCGGTCGAGTACGACAACGTCTCGTGCGGGACGCCGGTCGCGCTGCGCCTGGCGCGCGACATGCTGCTCGCGGAGGACGAGCTCCGCACGATCCTCGTCGTCGCCGCGTGCCGCGAGTCGTACCTGCTCGACTATGCGAACGAGCGGTCGCGCTTCATGTTCAACTTCGGCGACGGCGCCGTCGCCGGGCTGCTCGTGAAGGACGGCGCGCGCAACACGCTGCTCGGCTGCCACGGCATCACCGACGGGTCGTTCTCGCTCCAGGTGAAGCTGCCGTCGGGCGGAAGCGTCTCGCCGAACGGCGGCTACCGGTTCCTCGACGTCGCCGACCCGGCCGCGATGAAGGACGGCCTCGACAAGGTGAGCCTCGCGAACTTCGTCGCCGCAGCGCGCGGCGCCGTCGAGCGCAGCGGCGCGACGCTTGCCGACATCGGCTACCTCTGTGGAATCCACATGAAGCCCTCGATGCACCGCGCGCTCGTCGCGGAGCTCGGGCTCGACGAGTCGCGCGCCGCGTACCTCGACGACACCGGGCACATGAGCGGGGTCGATCCGCTCTTCGCTCTCGATCGCGCGGCGCGCGCCGGTGAGCTGCGTGACGGCGAGCTCGTGCTGCTCCTCGCTGCGGGGACCGGCTACACGTGGGCCGCGAGTGTCGTACGGTGGGGTCCGTGACGGATCTCGTCCCCGGAACCGAGTTCGGCCCCTCGTCCTGGATCGAGGTGCCGCAGGAGAAGATCGACGCGTTCGCCGAGGCGACGGGCGACCACCAGTGGATCCACGTCGACCCGGAGCGCGCCGCTGCCGGCCCGTTCGGCACGACGATCGGCCACGGCTACCTGACGCTCTCGCTGCTGCCGGTGATGTCGTACGAGGTCGTGCCGCGGCAGGGCGACGGGATGGCCGTGAACTACGGCCTGAACCGGGTGCGGTTCCCCGCGCCGGTCCCGGTGGGCTCGCGCCTGCGCGGCTCGTTCCGTGTCGACTCGGTCGACGCGTTCGACGGCGGCTTCCAGGCGACGATGACGGCGACGGTCGAGCGGGAGGGCGCCGACAAACCCGTCTGCGTCGCGGAGGTCGTGTTCCGCTACTACGGCTGATGCGCCGCCGTTCGTGAGCCGGTGCGCTCTCGTGACGGGTGCGGCGCGCGGCATCGGCGCCGCGATCGTCGAGCGGCTGACCTCCGACGGCTGGCTCGTGCACGGCGTCGATATCGACGACGCCGATCTCACGACGCGTGAGGGAAACTGGACTGTCGTCGCAGCGGCACTGGAGCGGTTCGACGGCCGGCTCGATGCCGTGGTCGCGAACGCCGGCTTCCAGCACGTCGCGCCCGTCCGCGACTTTCCGGAGGAGCAGTGGGACAAGCTGCAGGCGTTGCTCGTCACGAGCCCGTTCCTGCTTGCGAAGTACGCGTGGGATGCGCTGGCGGCGTCAGGAGACGGGCGCTTCCTCGTCGTGGCCTCGGTGCACGGTCTCGTGGCGTCGCCCTTCAAGTCCGGCTACGTGGCCGCGAAGCACGGCGTGCTCGGGCTGGTGAAGGTGCTCGCTCTGGAGGGCGCCGACGTGGGGCTCTCGGCCTCCGCGATCTGCCCCGGCTACGTGCGCACCGCGCTCGTCGAGGCGCAGATCGCCGAGCAGGCCGCCGTACACGGGATTCCCGAAGAGCGCGTGCTCGAGGAGGTCCTCCTTGCGCCGCAGGCCGTCAAGCGGCTGCTCGAGCCGTCGGAGGTGGCCGGCGCGGCGGCATGGCTGCTCGGGCCCGACGGGCGGGCCGCCACCGGCTCGCCGCTCGTGCTCGATCTCGGCTGGACAGCCCGCTAGCTCCTGTCTCGGATCCACGATATTCTTGTTTCGGGTCCCACAAACCGCAAGACTGGCCTTGCGTGCCACCGCATTCGTGATCTAGGATCCGAAACAGCACGCGCCCCGTCCATTTTCAGCGCAGGGAGAGAGATGACACCGGACGCCCGAATCCAGGCAGAGGCAGACCAGCTCGAGGCGCGCTGGCGGGACGATCCCCGCTGGAGCGGCACGACGCGCACCTACGGCGCGACGGATGTCGTGCGGCTGCGTGGCTCGGTCGTGCCGGAGCAGACGCTCGCCCGGAACGGT
>DATEXK010000286.1:0-2950 GCA_035257065.1 Gaiellaceae bacterium
TGACCGTGCAGGAACACTGCGGCGAGCGGGCGCGCGCGGCGGATGACGCCCGCGACGTCGCCGGCGAACTCGCCCGGCGAGCCGAACACCCGCGGGCTGCCCGAGACGACGCCGGTCTTGACGGGTCCGGTCCGGCTCATACTGAATCCTCGCACGCGGCAAAACTACTTGGCGGCTCGATTGCGCCGCCCCGGGCGACCCGTCTGCGAGAGGATGCACCCCTGGTCGCGACACCGGTCCTCCCATGGCAAACCCGACCGACATCAGCCATCCGCTCTTCGCCCGCATGTGGACGCTGTTCATGAGTCCGGGTGCGGAGCACGCGGGCGCGGCCGAGCACCGCGACGAGCTGCTCGCCGGCCTCAGCGGCCGCATCATCGAGATCGGCGCCGGCAACGGTCTCAACTTCCGTCACTACCCCGCCGCAGTCACCGAGGTCGTCGCTCTCGAGCCCGAGCCGTACCTGCGCCGTCACGCCGAGCAGGCGGCGGCCGAGGCGCCCGTAGCGGTGACGGTCGTCGCGGGCGTGGCCGACACGCTCCCGGCTGACGACGGCGGGTTCGACGCCGGAGTGGCATCGCTCGTGCTGTGCTCGGTCCCGGATCAGGCCGCCGCCCTGCGTGAGCTCCGGCGGGTCATCCGCCCGGGCGGCGAGCTGCGCTTCTACGAGCATGTCGTCGCCCACGGGGGGAGCGCCGCCGCAGCGCAGCGGCGTCTCGACCGGTGGGGCATCTGGCCCCGCGTCGGAGCCGGCTGTCACCTGGCGCGCGACACCGGGACCGCGATCGAGGACGCAGGATTCGTCATCGAACGCTGCCGGCGCTTCCCGTTCGGGCCGGGACCGTTCCAGATTCCGCACATCCTCGGCAGCGCGCGTAGGCCGGAGTGAGTCAGCGCTCGGTCACTGCCCTTCGACGATCCAGGCTTCCGTCCACGACTTCTGCTCACGAGTGCGACTGCGATAGTGGTGACCATGACGGCCGTCCGCGGTCGTCGCGAGCCGACGCACGAGGGGCACGTTCACGATCTTCGGGTCGGAGCGATCCGTCCGCGGGCGCTGGCGACGACGGGATCGGAGAGCTTGCTTAGCTGCCGCACTCCCCAGGAGACGTAAGGACGCCCGACCGTCGTGACGGCGACTGCCGAGCCGAGGCCGACGAACACGCTCGCCGCGACATCGACGGGGTAGTGCACGCCGACGAAGATCCGATCGATCGCCACAGCGGCTGCGCCCAGCAGGAGGATGAGTCCGAACCTCCGGTGGAATGCGAGCACGGCGAAGGCGACCGCGAAGGCGACGCTGGCGTGATCGCTCGGGAACGAGTTGTCGGCGCCGTGCTGCACGAGCAGGAGCGTCGCCCGCGGGTGGTCGACGAACGGACGGTTGTGGAACCAGAGCTGACCGAGCGCGACGTTCAGGAGCAAGGCGAGCGCCGCCGAAACTGCAGACGAGAGCGCCGCCAGCTTGGAACGCTGCGAACCTCCCGGACGCGCCACAAACCAGATCGCGCCGGCAACGCCGACGAGCGCGAAGATCGCCCAGGCATTGAAGATCTGGGCGGCATCCTGGCCTCCGTCATGATGGCGCAACGCACCATTGAGAGAGTGGAACAGCGACCAATCCACGATCCCCAGGGTAACGATCCGGTGACAGCACGGCCTGGGCTATCCACCGGACAACGCGCACGCGCTGAGGTGAGGCTCGGTTGCGCCACGCTCGCCTGAACGAGCACGAACCGAGCAGGCGCGCCGCCTAGATGAGTAGTTCCACGGCTTTGTAGGGACCGGTAGCAGTCAGGTCGAAGTCGGCGGTGCCTATTCGCGCCGTCGACCACTGGGGGCCACGATGCTCGCCGACCTCGACCTGTTGCTGATTGCGGTGTTCTGTACCGCCGACGATCTCCTGCCCAAACGGGCAAAGAACGCCAGACGCATGCTGACCGATGCGGAGGTCGTCACGCTCTGTGTCGCGCAGGCAATGATGGGGATCCCTTCCGACGAGCGGTTTCTCGCGGTTGCGCGCAAGCGGCTGGCGCATCTGTTTCCCTTGCTGCCGAACCGGCCTGGCTACCACAAGCGCCGCGACCGGCTGAGCGGCACGATCGAGGCGTTGATCGCCGTGTTCGCGCGCGACAGTCCCGGCTTCCACGACGACCTCGTTCTGGTCGACTCGACCCCGGTCGAGTGCGCACGCAGCATCGAGACGACCCGGCGCAGCCAACTCGCCGACGCCGCCGACTACGGCTACTGCACAAGCCACAGCCGCTTCTTCTGGGGCTTCCGCCTGCACGGCCTGTTCGCACTCGACGGCACCCCGCGCGCGCTCACGCTCACCTCGCCGAAAGCCTCCGAACGCGACGTCTGCCTCGCCATGCTCGCCCGCTGCGAACGACCAGGCCCGCTCACCGTCGTCGGCGACAAAGGCTACGCCGGCCGCGACTTCGAACACGCCGCCAAAAGCCTCCACGCGACGATCGTCCGGCCACGCCGCAAAGACGAAGCCCCGGGCGGGCCACACCTGGCACCGATCCGCCAACGCATCGAATCGATCTTCCAGACCTGCAAAGACCTGCTCACCCTCGAACGCCACGGCGCCCGCACCCTCCACGGCCTCCGAGCCCGCATCAGCGCACGCTTCCTCGCACTCGCCGCCGCAATCAGCCTCAACCACCGACTCCACCGACCACCACGGGCCCTCGCCAACTACACCGCCTAACCCGTGGAACTACTCATCTAGAAGGAGCTTCAACTGTCCCAAGACCTGTCCCAAGAATCGACGCCTGAAGATTGCTAGGCGGCGACTCAACGAGCCGATGCTCCGAACGATTATTGGCGCGGAGCCGCCCTCGCGCGCCACGCTCCGCGCGATGACTGACGAATCGCCCTAAGAGGCCGTATCGTCGCGGCTGTTGTGGTCGCGCGGGCGTTGCCGGCGTGCTGCTCGCTTCGT
>DATEXK010000287.1:0-4616 GCA_035257065.1 Gaiellaceae bacterium
TAGCGCGTCGGATCGTCGAGTGGCTCCGTGATGTACGGCGGCAGCGGCGTTGCACCGGCCGGCTCGCCGTCGAGTCGCAGGCGCCAGCGCCCCTTGCCCAGATGCTCGATCAGCTCGACGGCCCCGTACCGCCGACCCGGCTTGAGCCGTCGGGTCGGGCGCGCGAGCCCCTCCCAGAGGTCGCCCTCGATGCGTTCGAGCAACAACACCTCGCCGCGCGGTGATGCGATCGGGATGCGCGCCGGCACGACCTTCGTGTCGTTCACTACCACGAGCTCACCGTGGAGCTCCTCGGGCAGCTCCGAGAAGCGGCGATGCCGCACCGCGCCGGTCGAGCGCTCGTAGACGAGGAGCCGCGATTCGTCGCGGCGCGCCGCCGGATGCTGAGCGATCAGCTCGTGCGGAAGCTCGTAGTCCAGCTCGGAGACATCCATCCGACCGCCACGGTAACGTCGCTCGCAATGGATGCCGAGACGATCTCTCGCGCGCAAGCGCGCCTCGCTGACGCGGCAGCCGGTCGCGTCGAGCCTGCCCAGGTGGATGCCGCTTTCGAGCGCGCGCGCGACCAGGTCGAGGCGCTCGCCGCTGCGGCGGCCGAGCTCGAGTCCACGTTGCCGGCGCGCGTCGGAGACGCGGTCCAGGACGGCCTGCGCGCTCAGGTGCTCCCGGTCGCTCGCCACCTCGCGGAGGTGCGCGGGCTCATGAATCAGCTGATCCGCCGCCTCGAGCGTGTCGAGGGCGACCTGCTCGCCGAGCGGCACGCACGCGTCGACGACCTCGCACTGCTCGTCGATCTCATCTCCTCCGGCTGGCGCGGAGTCGACCAGCGGCTCGCCCGCATCGAGTCGAACATCGAGAAGCAGGGACGCGGCGCGACGGTCTACCGGATCGGAGAGCACCGCACCGAGCCCGTCGCTCCCGATCAGCAGACCGGCTAGCTCCCCCGGCCGCTAACTCTCGGGCGGACGCCGCGACGGCAGCACGAGCTCGAACCGGCTGCCGAGGCCCGACTCGCTTCGAACGTCGACGCTGCCACCGAGTGCGACCGCGAGCTCACGTGCGATCGCGAGACCGAGCCCGGTCCCGCCGCCGTCTCGGGACCAGAACGGCCGGAAGATGCGCTCGCGCTCCTCGGCGGTGATCCCCGGTCCGGTGTCCGCGACGACGACCGACACACGGCCGTTCTCCTCCTCGAGCGACAGCTCCACCCGGCCACCTTCCGGAGCCCAGCGGAATGCATTCGAAAGCAGATTCGAGATGATCTGGAGCACACGGTCGCCATCCGTGACGATCACGGGATGTGCACGAAGATCGAGGCGATAGTCCATCGCGCGCCGCCGCGCGACCTCGGCGAACGCTGCGTACGCGCGCTCGCACAAGTGCCTCATGTCGACCTCCTCGTGCAGCACCGTGAAGCGGTTTGCATCGAGCTTCGCAAGGTCGAGCACGTCCCCGACGAGACGCTCGAGCCGGATCGCTTCTTCACCGATCACGCCGAGTGACGCCTCCTGCATCGCAGCGTCGTCGATCACGCCCTCACGCAACGCCGCAACATGGCCGCGGATCGCGGTCAGCGGCGTCCGCAGCTCGTGGGACACCGACATCAGGAAGTTCCGCGAGAGCTGCTCCGACTCGGCGAGCTTCGCCGCCATGTCCGTGAAGCGCGCCGAGAGATGCGAGATCTCATCCGATCCGCGCGGCTTGGGGACGTCGACGCCGTAGTTGCCACCTGCGACCTCGTCCGCCGCAGCCGACAGCGCAAGCAGCGGACGGGTGATTCGGCGCGAGAGGTAGAGGCCGAGCAGGCCCGCAACCGCCACGCCGCCTCCGAAGGCGATCGCGAGCCGCTCGAGCAACGTCACCCAGCGGCTGCGCAACTGCGACGCCGGCTTCCCGACCACGATCGCCCCGACGAGCTGGTCGCCGAGCACGATCGGGCGCGCCACCGCGAGGTAGTTCGTGCCGCGAAAGTGAAAGGTGAGGGTGAGCGTGCCCTGCTTGCTGAGCGCGGCGACGTCGACCGTCCCGAGCGGCAGCTCCGTCTGCGGGCCGGTCAGCAAGGTCGCGCCGCGCACAACCGGCACGTAGAAGATCTTGTCGCCTCCGATCGCCTGCTCGAGACTCTGCTCGGGCACGTCGGCCCTCGCAATGTTCTGCGCGTACAGCTGGACGATTCCGACGGACTCCGAGCGCAGCTCGGCGATTGCCCGCGTGTGCTCGTAGCTCTGGAAGAAGCGGATGGCGATCAGCGACGCCACGAGCCCGGAGAGGACGACCCCGAGCAGGAAGAGCGCCGGCAGCCGGAAGCGCAGCGACCCGAGCATGGGTCGAGCCTAACGCTCTACGCTGCGCCGGCTTCGCGGGCCGGGCTCACTTTGTAGCCCACGCCCCAGACCGTCACGATCGGAGACGCGTCGCCGAGCTTGCGGCGAAGCTGGCGGACGTGCACGTCGACTGTGCGCGTGTCGCCTGCGAAGGTATAGCCCCACACGCGCTCGAGGAGCTGGTCGCGGGTCAGGACGAGCCCGCGATGATCGAGGAGCTCCCAGAGAAGATCGAACTCTTTCGGGGCGAGCTGGATCTCCTGGTCGCCGACCCGGGCCTCGCGCCGGCCGGCGTCCACCATGAGGTCGCCGTGCTGCAGCGTCGCGCTCTCGCCCTTCTTGCGCTCCGTCGTCGCGCGGCGCAGGATCGCGCGCACGCGGGCGACGAGCTCGCGCGGATTGAAGGGCTTCGTCATGTAGTCGTCGGCCCCGACCTCGAGCCCGATGATCTTGTCGACGTCGTCGTCGCGCGCCGTCAGCATCAGGACCGGCAGGTCGGTGGTCTGCCGGATGCGCTTGCAGACCTCGACGCCGTCGATGTCCGGCAGCATCAGGTCGAGCACGACCAGGGCAGGCTTCTCCGACTCGACGAGCCTCAACGCTTCGGCGCCGCTCGCGGTCGTACGCACGGCGTAGCCCGCATTCTTGAGGTACGCGGCAACGAACGACGCGATCGATGCTTCGTCCTCGACGACGAGCACCGTCTGCGGCTTCGTGGTCATGCCAGCTCTAGCCGATCGGGACGGCGGTGCCGATCGACAGCCGCTTCCCCGGCGCACCGGGCAATGAGTCGAACGGATGGCCGTTGAGCGAGTAGAAACCGTCACCGTTCGCGCTGTCCGGCACGCCCGCAAGCGTCACGTGACCGCTTCCGAAAGCGACGACGTCGACCCCCGAGCCGTAGATGAGAACGGTGTACTTGCCGCCGACGGCGCGGAACTTGAAGTCGACGCCGCTCCACGAGAGTGCGGTGTCGCTGTTCGGCACGGCATGGCTTGGGCCCGCGCCCGTCACGATCGGGCTCGAATCGTCGTTCGGCGTCGCGTCGTCGATCACGATCTTGCCGGCGCCGACATGACCCCACACGGTCCCGGTGACCGTGAGCGCAACGACCGCTGTTCCACTGAGCGCGCTGGCGTTCTTGACGACGAGCGATCCGTCACCTGGAGCCGTCTGCATCGCGAGGGCAGCCGAAGGCACGGCAAGCGTGCCCAGAGCTGCGCAGATGACGATGAATCGCCGCATCTGATTCACAGTATCGTCACCCATCGTGTCCCACGATTGAGCGGAACGTAAAGGTTCTGTGAGGGGCTGGAGAGGACTGTCCGGGGCACACGCGAAGCTGTAGGGCGATGGCAGTCGAATCCACCGCAATCGTTCTGACCGAGCGGATCGATGCTCTGGCGGCCGCGCTCCACGCCGCCGGCGTCTCACAGGAGCAGTCCTCCTCCCTGCTCGCTTCGGCGGCCTCCGCGACCATGCACGCGCTCACGCTGCACGCGCTTCTCGACGAGCAGCCGCAGGCCGACGCTGCGCCCGAGCCCGTCGACGCGCCCGTCCTCGCGCCCGTCGCACTCGCCGCGTAGGGCTTCAGGCGTCGTAGCGGTAGAAGCCACGGCCGCTCTTCCGGCCGAGCAGCCCGGCGTTCGCCATCGCCACGAGACGCGGCGGCGCAGCCATCCGCGGCTCGCGCAGCTTCTCCCAGAGCGCTTCGGCCGCGTGCACGTGCACGTCGATTCCGATCAGGTCGATCAGCTCGCACGGGCCCATCGGCCAGCCGGCGCCGTGCTTCATGCCTGCGTCGAGGTCGTCGACCGTGATGCGCGCCTCGTCCAGCACCCGGACGCAGTCGTTCAACAAGGGGATGAGCACGCGGTTGACGACGAAGCCCGGCGTGTCGTGACAGCGGATCGGATGCTTGCCGATTCGCTCGGCGAGCGCGAACGCTGCGTCGGCCGCCTCGTCGGAGGAGAGCTCGGTGCGCACGATCTCGACGAGCGGCATCAGCGGCGCGGGATTGAAGAAGTGCATCCCGACGACTCGCTCCGGTGACGACGTCGCCGACGCGATCTCCGTCACCGACAGCGCCGACGTGTTCGTCGCGAGCACGGCGTCCGCACGGCAGACGCGCTCGAGCTCGCGGAAGAGATCCTGCTTGGGCTCGATCGCCTCGACGATCGCCTCGATCACGAGGTCGCAGTCGGCGAGATCCGCGAGGTCGGCGGTGAGCGTGAGCCGTCCGACGGCGGCGTCGCGCGCGCCCTGCTCGAGCTGGCCCTTCTCGACCTTGCG
>DATEXK010000288.1:0-4786 GCA_035257065.1 Gaiellaceae bacterium
CGCTGGGGCGGAGGACGAGCGCGCGCGCGAGGCCGACGCGCTGACGCTGTCCACCGGACAGCTCGTGCGGATAGCGGTACCGAAGCTCCGTCCTAAGCCCCACCGAATCGAGAATGCCCTCGACCTGCGACTCGAGTGCACGCCCTCTGGCGATCCGGTGCAGGCGGACCGGCTCGCCGACGATGTCGCCGACCGTCATACGCGGATTGAGCGACGAGTACGGATCCTGGAACACCATGTGCAGCTCGCGTCGAAGGGGGCGCATCTGCCGCCGCGAGAGGTGTGTCACGTCGATACCGTTCACGCGGATCGTCCCGCCCGTGGGCTCGGCGAGCCGCATCACGCAGTTCGCGACCGTGGACTTGCCGCTTCCGGACTCGCCGACGAGACCGAGGATCTCGCCGCGGCCCAGCGTGAACGAGACGCCGTCGACGGCGTGCACGGTCCCGCGCCGGCCGCCGAGCATCCCACCGACTGCGAAGTGCTTCACGAGGCCGTCGACCTCGAGCGCCTGTCCGCCGTTCGCGCTCATACGGCGGCGGGCACCCCGGGGTGAAAGCAGGCGACAGGATGAGCCGGCCGCACCTCGTGTAGCTCCGGGATCTCCGTCCGGCATAGCTCGGTGGCGCGCGAGCAACGGTCGGTGAACGCGCACGCCTGCGGCAGCTCCCGCAGCGACGGCACGCGGCCGGGAATCTCCTGCAACCGCTCCCGCGTGCCCTCGCCTTCGTACGGTCGCGGCACCGCGCCGAGGAGCCCGATCGTGTACGGGTGCTCTGGGTGGGCGAAGAGGTCGTCGACGGAAGCCTCCTCCGCCTTTCGCCCGGCGTACATGACGAGCACGCGGTCGGCGATATCCGCGACGACGCCGAGGTTGTGCGTGATCAGGATGATCGCCGTACCGAGCCGCTCCCGGATGTCGCGCATCAAGTCGAGGATCCCGGCCTGGATGGTCACGTCGAGCGCGGTCGTCGGCTCGTCGGCGACGAGCACCTTCGGGCCGCACGCGAGCGCGATCGCGATCATCACCCGCTGCCGCATGCCGCCCGACAGCTGGTGCGGATACTCGTGCAGCCGGCGCTCCGGCGCAGGTATGCGCACGAGCTCCAGCAGCTCGACGGCTCGGGTGCGAGCCTCGCGCCGCGAGAGGTCGAGATGCCGCCGGAGCACCTCGGTGATCTGGTCTCCGATCGCAAGCGCCGGATTGAGCGAGGTCATCGGCTCCTGGAAGACGTACGAGATCTGCCGGCCCCGGATGCGCCGCAGCCGTCGCGGCGACAGCGCGAGCAGATCCTGTCCCTCGAAGAGGGCGCGCCCGCTGACGTGCGCGGTCTCGGGGAGCAGGCGGACGAGCGACATGCAGGTGACGCTCTTGCCGCAGCCGGACTCGCCGACGATGCCGAGCACTTCGCCCGCGGCGAGCGTGAACGACATCCGGTCGACGGCGTGCACGGTGCCGTCGTCGGTGTCGAACCGGACCGAGAGGTCCGTCACCTCCAGGAGCGGTGACGACATCAGCGCGTCGTACGCGGGTCGAGGATGTCGCGCAGGCCGTCGCCGAAGACGTTGAACGCGAGCACTGCGAGCACGAGAGCAACGCCCGGATAGACGGCAAGCCGCGGCGCCTGCCCGAGCTGGTCCTGCGCCGTCTGCAGCATCACGCCCCACGACGTCTCCGGCGGCTGGACGCCGAGGCCGAGGAACGACAGCACGGCCTCGCCGATGATCGCCTGCGGAATTGTCAGCGTCGCCTGAACGAGCAGCGTGCTCGTCATGTTCGGGAGGATGTGCCGAAAGATGATCGTCCGATCGCTCGCACCGTTCGCGATCGCCGCCGGAACGTAGTCCTCCTCGCGGAGGGCGAACGTCTCGCCGCGTGCGATGCGGACGAACGCGGGAATCGCACCGATCCCGATCGCGAGCGTCGCGTTCAGCAGAGACGGCCCGAGGATTGCGGCCAGACCGACGCCGAGGATGACGAACGGGAACGAGAGCAGCACGTCCGTCGCGCGTGCGATCACGGTGTCGATCCAGCCGCGGTAGTAGCCGGCGATCATCCCGATCGGCACGGCGATGAGCATCGCCAGGAGCGTCGCCAGGACTCCGACCTGCATCGAGGCGCGCGCACCCCAGATGATCCGAGATAGCTCGTCGTGTCCGAGCTCGTCCGTCCCGAGCGGGTAGCGCGAGCTGGGGTGCGCGAGGATGTGCCCGAAGTCGGTGAATCCCGACCGGTGCGGCGCGATCCACGGAGCGAAGATCGCGACGATGACATAGCCCAGGAGGACGACCAATCCTGCGACCGCGACGGGCCGGCGCAGGAAGCGCCTGCGGAGCAGCCGCCGGCGACGCGTGCGCGGATTGACGACCGCGATCGCGTTCACGATACGCGGATCCGCGGGTTGAGCAGCGAATAGACGACGTCGACTAGCAGGTTGGCGACGACGTAGCCGGCCGCGGCGACGAGCACGACCCCTTGGATGAGCGTGTAGTCGCGCTGCTCGACCGCTTCGATCGTCAGCCTGCCGAAACCGGCGATCTGGAAGACGGTCTCGGTCACAACCGCACCCGAGATGAGGAGACCGAGTTGCAGTCCCATGACGGTCGTCACCGTGATCAGGCTGTTGCGCAGCGCGTGGTTCCCGACGACGCGCCACTCGCTCAACCCCTTGGCGCGCGCCGTCCGAACGTAGTCCGCGCCGAGCGAGTCGAGCATCGACGAACGCATCTGCCGCATCAGCACCGCCGAGAACCCAGCGCTGAGGACGATCGCCGGCATGACGATGTGCCTCAGGTTGTCGAGCGGGTGCGCCCAGCCGACGTAGCCGCCCGAGGGCAGCCAGTGCAGATCGACCGCGAACCAGATGATCGCGAGCAGGCCGAGCCAGAAGTGCGGTACCGACAGGCCGACGAGTGCGACCGCCGTCGTCGCATGGTCGCTGGGCTTGCCGCGCCGGACCGCGGCTATCACCCCCGCCGGTATGCCCGTGAGCGTCGCGATCAGCATGCTCAGCACGGCGAGCTCGAGCGTGATCGGGATACGGGTCACGATCGTGTGCGCGACCGGTAGCTCACGCTGGTCGGAGCCGAGATCGCCGTGGAGCGCGAGCCAGATCCAGTGCACGTACTGCACGGGCACCGGGCGATCGAGCAGGTACTTGTGCCGGATCTGCGCGAGCAGCGCGGGATCGCGGTTTTCGGCGCCGAGCGCGATCGCCGGATCTCCGGGGATCGCGCGCACGCCGATGAAGACGAGCATGCTCGCGGCGATGAGCACGACGAGGGCGGCTCCCACCTTGCGCAGAAGGAAGCCGCCCATCGTCTGTGGGCTACTTGTACGCCGCGAACGCCACCCGGAGGAGCGTGTCCGGGTACAGCGTGACGCCTGTGACCTTCGTCGAGAGCGATGCGAAGGTGATCGGGTGGTAGAGGTAGATGAGCGGCTGGTCGGCCAGCATCAGCTTCTGCGCGGCGCGATACAGCGTCTTCCGCGCCGTCTGGGTCGACGCCTTGCGTGCGTTGTTGAGGATCAGGTCGAGCCGCGGGTTCGAGTACCCGCTGTCGTTCTGCGAGCCGGTCGTCGCGACGAACTGGTAGATGTTGCCGTCCGGATCGAGGCGACCCGACCAGCCGATCTGGAACGTGTCGTACGTTCCTGCATCCGCCTTGCTGAGTGACGTCACAAAGTCGGTCGAGTCGATCACGAGCTTGATCCCGACCGCCGCTTCCTCGGCCTGCATGAACTGCGCCTGCCGGAGTGCCGCCGTGCCGGTCGGCACCATGAGATCCACCGTCGGGTCGGCGACGCCCGACTGCTGGACGAGCTTCTTCGCCTGCGTCGGGTTGTACGGCGTGCACTTGACGCTCGGGTCGTACCACGCGCTCGACGGCGAGATGGGCGTGCAGCCGGGCAGAACGGTGCCGCCGAAGACGACGGTGTTCATCTGCGCGCGGTTGATCGCCATCTCGAATGCCTTGCGCAGATCGGTGCTCGCAGCGATCGGCGTGCCGACGTTCGAGTAGCCCTTCAGGAGGCCGTTCTTGTTCCCGATGTTGAGCGTCAGGCCCTGATAGCCGAGGCCCGTCTGCTTGATCACCGTGAGGCTCTTGTCGGCCTTGACTCCCGCGAGCTGCGTCGAGTCGGTGCCGTCGAGTCCCTGCAGGTCGCCTGCCTTCAGAGCTGCAGCCGCGGCTGCCGCATCGTTCTCGACCTTGAAGACGATCTTGTCGAGATGAACGTCCTTCTTGTCGTAGTAGAGCTGCGACTTCGTGACCGTGATGCTGTCGCCCGCGACGCGGCTGTCGTAGTTGAACGGCCCGACGCAGACAGGTGCGGTCGCGAACTTGTCTCCGAGCTTGCTCAGCTGTGTCGGCGACATGATCATCCCCGCGCGGTCGGCGAGCTGCGCCGTCAGCGGCGAATAGGCGGACTTCAGGTGGATGACGACCGTGCTCGCGCCGTTCGCGGTGACGGTGTCGATCGGCGAGATCTCGCTCGCGCGCGCCGACCCCTTGAGCGTCAGGTCCCGCTGGAGCGTTTGCACGACGGCGTCGGCGTTGAACGGCGTGCCGTCGTTGAACTTGATCCCCTTGCGAAGCGGGATGGTGACGGTGAGCTTGTCCTTCGAGATCGTCGGCAGCGCCGACGCGAGCTGCGGCACGATCTGCGCCTTGGCGTTGAGGTCGTAGAGCTTCTCGCAGAACGTGAGGAACACCGTGCGACCAGAGAGGGTACGCGCAAGTGTCGGATCGAGCGCGTCGGGCTCGCCGTTGGTGAGGCCGACGA
>DATEXK010000289.1:0-3854 GCA_035257065.1 Gaiellaceae bacterium
CGGCGAGAGGCCCGAGCCGTAGCGGCCGACGTGACCGGTGAGCAGCGCGAGGTCGATGAGCGCGAAGACGTTGTCGACGGCGTTGTGATGCTCGGTGATCCCGAGCGTCCAGCAGAGCTGTGCCCGGCCGGCGCTCGCGTAGGTGTGCGCGAGCTCACGGATCGCATCGGCAGGAACGCCGGTGACGCGCTCGGCCTCTTCGAGCGTCCACGGCTCGACCGACGCGCGGTATTCCTCGTAGCCGGTCGTCGCGCGCGCGACGAACTCCTCGTTCACGAGCCCGGCGGCGATGATCTCGCGGCCCACGGCATTTGCGAGCGGGATGTCGGTGCCGACGTCGATGCCGAGCCAGAGATCGGCCCACTGTGCCGACGCGGTGCGTCGTGGGTCGACGACGATCAGCTTCGCTCCGCGGTGCACGGCCTTGAGCACGTGGTGGAAGAAGATCGGGTGCGCCTCACGGGCGTTCGAGCCCCACAGGACGATCAGGTCCGTGTTTCGAGTCTCCTCGTAGGAGCTCGTTCCCCCGCCTGCACCAAACACTGTCGCCAGACCGACGACGCTGGGTGCGTGTCAGGTTCGGTTACAGCTGTCGATGTTGTTGGAGCCGAGCGCGACCCGCGAGAACTTCTGTGCCGCGAAGTTCAACTCGTTCGTGGTCTTGGAGCAGCTGAAGAGGCCCGTCTCGGCGCCTGCGTCCAACGTCCTGCGGAAGCCGGCCGCGGCGCGATCGAGCGCCTCGTCCCAGCTCGCAGGCCGTAGCTCTCCGTTCTCACGAACGAGCGGTTGGGTCACCCGGTTGTAACGAGGTGGCATGGATCGAGTCTAGACAGAGGCTCGTGACAGCAGCCGTCTAGCCGATCATCGGCACCTGGCGCTGCACGCGAGCCTCGATCCGGTCGAGGATCTCGAGCAGGCCGGAGCCGGTGGCGGTGATGCCGTGATTGCGGAGGCCCACGATCGCCTCGGCCGGGTCGGGGCAGGCGCGCACGAGCTCGGCGACCGCTCGGGCGAGCTCCTCGCTCCCGCAGGGGAAGACGAGTTGCGTCGACTCGATTCCCTCCACCCAGGCGTGCACGTGCAGGATGGCGCCGACGTCCGGGTTTTCCTGGTAGATCATCCAGTGCTCGATCGCGTCGACCGAGACGCGTCGCGGCTCGCTCGCCGGTGGGACGCTGAGGACGATGCGCCCGTTCTCCTCGTCGTAGTCGGAGACGAGCAGGATGTCGCGGCCCGGCTCCTCGAGCTTCGACTTGTCGACACCGCTCGCGCTCATCCAGAAGCGGCGCTCGTCCTTGCGCATCGAGAGGTTGCCGTAGGAGAGCCCGCCGATGCCGTAGAGGCGCTTCACGTGGCGCAGCTCGCGCTCGCCGAGGACGTCTTCGAGCGGGAACGGGGTCGGCAGCAGGCCGAGCTTGTCGAGGCGACGGCCGGCCTCCTGGAGCTCCTGCGTGATCTCGTCGCCGTCCCAGAGCTCTGGCTCGAGGTCGGTGCGGAACTCGTTGTCGATCACGAGCCGTGACGTCGCCGGCGGCAACAGCTGCGCGACGAAGGCCTTTGCGAGCGCGTCGCCGTCGCCCGCGACGAGGAAGTGGCCCTGCTCCATCGTCGTGAACCAGACTCCCTCGCCCGGGACGTAGCAACAGACGAGGTTCGCGAGCGCCCGCACCAGCAGCGGGTACTCCGCCGGGAGGCCGGGTGTCGCGGAGCGCTCGTGGAGCGCGGCCGCGTAGGTCCCGCGCGAGTGGCGGCGGAACGGGCGCGGCTCGTCGTGGTCGATCAGATTGAGGACGATGTCCGAGTCGTCGAGGCCGGTTCGGTGGAGATCCCGCGCGGCGAGCTCGGCTTCGACGCCCTGCATGAACCGTCCGAAGCTCTCGCCCGTCGGCTCACCGTTGACCGCATAGCTCGGCATCGAATCAATCCTCGCTCGTTGGGGGGCACGGGAACATCGGGGCGGCCGCTGAGCTCTTCTGCGGCCAACTACGCAGGCCGGGCGGCTTCCGGCACATCAGGCGAGCATTGCGGCGAAGCGCTCGTGCTCGGAGAGCATCCACATGTGGCCGCCGTCCGAGTCCAGCTCGTCGTAGGTCCCGCCGAGGAGGTCGGCGAGGAGCCGGGTGCGATCGCACGTCACGAGCGTGTCGGTGAGGCAGCCGACGACGCTGACCGGGATCCCGGCCGCGCGGATGCGTGCGCACTCGCGACGCAGGTCGAGACGCCTGACCTCCATGGCCAGCGCGAGGGCGGCGCGGGGCGCCCGTGCGACCGCCGCCGCGGCGGACGCTGCGACGCTACGTGGATAGGCGCCGCTGCCGAGCTGCTGGACGAAGTCGCGCATGCTCTTCCGGATCGGCTTGTCCAGGGGCAATCCGGCCGGCGCGACGAGCACGAGCCGCTCCACGAGCTCCGGCGCTTCCGCTGCGGCGAGGATCGCGAGGGCGCCGCCCATCGAGTGGCCGCCGAGCGTCGATCGGCCCTGGTTGCGAAGCTCGATGCGCAGCCAGTGGCGGTACGCGGCGAGGGATCCGGCGGAGGCGGCGAAGCTCGGCGGCTCGAGCACGCGCCATTCGTCCGGCAGCCCGGGGGAGTACAGGGCGGCGGGAGCGCCCCAACCGGGCACGAACAGCGAATGGGCCTCCATCGGCCAATGGTAGTGCGGAACTGCCGAATACGCTCAAGCGGCGGCGTGCATCCGCTGCGGCGCGACGATCTCGAGCTCGCGATATACGCCGGTGAGCTGCGCGATCGCACCGTCCCACGTCCGCGCGAGTGCGGCGACGCGCCCGGCGGCGCCGAACATCGCCCGCCGCTCCGGATCTTCGACGAGATCGAGCACGGCGGCGGCGAGCGCGCCCGCGTCGTCGGGTGCCACGAGTAGCCCGGTGCGTCCGTCGGCGACGAGCTCGAGACCCCCACCCGCGGCGGCCGCGATCACGGGCACGCCGGATGCGCCCGCCTCGAGCAGCACCTGCCCGAACGTGTCGGTCGTGCTCGGGAAGCAGAAGACATCTGCGCAGGCGTAGAGGCGCGCGAGCTCTTCGCCGTGTGCCTCACCGGCGAACACGGTTCCCCGCGGCGCCGTGCGCTGGAGCTCTGCACGCGCCGGGCCGTCTCCGACGATCACGAGGCGGACGCCCGGCCGTACACGCGACACGCGCGCGAACGCGTCGAGCAGCACGCTGAGCCGCTTCTCCTCCGAGAGGCGGCCGACCGACAGCAGCAGCAGCTCGCCTCCGTCAAGCAGGCGCGACCTGATTTCGTCGTCGCGGCGTGCCGGGTCGAAGAGCGTGCAGTCGACACCGCGTCCCCAGATCCCGACGCGCGGGAGGCCGCGCGCCTCGAGCGCCGCTGCGACGTGCATCGTCGGTGCGAGCACCGTCGAGCACTGCTTGTAGAACCAGTCGACGTACAGGTCGAGCGCTTGGGCGACGAGCAGGTCACGCGTCAGGTGCAGGGCGTACGGGCCAAGCTCCGTGTGGTACGAGCCGACGACCGGAATCCCGAGCAGCCGGCCGACCGCCAGGCCGCAGAAGCCGACCGGGCCCGGCGTCGCGACGTGGATCACGTCCGGCTGCTCCGCCTCGATCCGGTCGAGCACGTCCGTCGGGAGCGGGAAGCGCAGGTCGAGTGAGTCGTAGGTCGGCAGCGGGATCGTCCAGTCGGGTGGAAGCGAGACGACGCCGAGAGGCTGCGGCTCGTGCGACGCGACGACGACCGCGCCGGGAAAGGTTCCTCCTGCCGCTGCGGCCGCAAGGCGGCGCATCGTTCCTGCAACGCCGTTCGTCTCGGCGAACGTGTCGGTGAAGACGAGTGCCCGCGGCTCCCGCCTCGGGCGCCCGAGTCCGAAGAAG
>DATEXK010000290.1:0-11847 GCA_035257065.1 Gaiellaceae bacterium
CGATCGGCGCGCAGCCGGCGCCGGAGGCGTCGCAGCTCTGCCACTGGTAGCTGAACGCAACGGGCTTGCCGCCGCTCCACGTGCCCGGCACGCCGGCGAGCTTGCCGCCGGCCTTGGCCGTGCCGACGATCGTCGGCGGCGTGCTCGACGCGAGCGAGCCGCCGGGGTACGTCTTCAGCGCGAGTGGAACGACGCTGGGCATGATCGCACGGTCGGCGTCGACGCAATGTGAGAAGCCAGGCACCGTCTCGCAGGACGACCATTGCCAGAACGTCCAGCCGAGCCCGTTCCAGTTGGATGCCGGTACGAGCGGCGCCGGATTCTTCGTCCAGTGCGCGATCCAGAGCGGATTGCCGGTGCCCGCGAAGCTCGGCGTGTCACTGAGCTTCGTCTTCCAGAAGCTCGGCGACACGTAGATCATTGCGTGGACTCCCGTACGGGCCGTGACTTCGTCGAGCCATGCCTGCGTCCACTTGGTGAGGCCCGCCGGTGCGAGACCGCCGTCCGCCTCGAGGTCGAGCACAGGGGGGAGGTCTCCCGCCTTCGGTTGTGCGACGTCGACGAAGTGGTCGGCCTGCGCGACGGCGCTCGCGACGATCCCGGCGTCGCCGGTTCCCGCCGGTCGCGCGAAGTGGTACGCACCGAGGCGCATCCCGACGCCCTGCGCGCCTGCACGGTTCACCGCATACGTGATGTCGGTGAACGTCGTCCCTTCGGTCGCCTTCGCGAACATGAAGGTGTTGCCGTCGTCGCCGACCTGGATCCAGTCGATCATTCCCTGCCAGTTGGAGACGTCGACGCCGTTCGCATACGTCTGTGCGCCGGCCGGCGCGGCAAGCATAAGCCCGGCTGCGAGCACGACCAGACAGGTCAGCGAGAGACGCATGCGCATGCGTGCGCCTGCGCATGCCGCATCCGTCTGCGCGTGTCTGCGATCGACCCCCACGAGCTTCGAGGCTAGTCGACGGGTTGTTTGGAAAGGGTAAAAGGCCGCACATGGGGGCCTACGACGCCGATCCCCCGATCCCTGCGATCCCGACGAGCGCGACGCAGTAGATTCGCTGTGTGGCGCAGCCTCCGTACCGTCCGCTCGACGCCCAGGTGATTCCGCGCTTTGCGGGAATCCGCACATACATGCGTACGCCGCACGTCACCGATCTCGCCGGCGTCGATGCGGCCGTCTACGGCATTCCGTTCGACACAGCAACGAGCTATCGCACCGGGTGCCGGTTCGGGCCGGAGGCGATCCGGTCGGCCTCGGCGCTGATCCGCCCGTACAACCCGGGGCTCGCCGTCAACGTCGTCGAGGCGCTCTCGCTCGTCGACTACGGCGACGTGCCGGTTTCGCCGGGCGACACGGAGCGCACATATGCGCAGGTCGAGGAGGCGCTTGCCCCGATCGTCGACGCCGGCATCTTTCCGGTCGCGCTTGGCGGAGACCACTCGATCACGCTCGCCGAGCTGCGGGCGCTCGCGCGCCGCTACGGACCGCTCGCGCTCGTGCAGCTCGACTCGCACGGCGACACGTGGGAGCAGTACTTCGGGCAGAAGTATTTCCACGGAACGACGTTCAAGCGCGCGGTCGAAGAAGGCGTGATCGACGCTGCGGCATCGGTTCAGGCCGGCATGCGTGGTTCGCTGTACGGCGCCGAGGACATCGACGTCGCGAAGGACATGGGCTTCACCGTGCTGACGACCGACGAGCTGCGCGAGCTCGGTCCGGCGGCCTACGGGACGCGCGTACTCGATACCGTCGGCGATCGACCCGTGTTCATGTCCTTCGACATCGACTTTCTCGACCCGGCGTTCGCGCCCGGGACGGGCACGCCCGAGGTCGGCGGCTTCTCCACCGCGGAAGCCCTGTCGTTTCTGCGAGCGCTGCGCGGCGTGAAGCTCGCCGGCTGCGACGTCGTCGAGGTGTCGCCGCCCTACGACGGCCCGGGGATGCAGACCGCGCTCGCGGCGGCGAACGTCGTCTACGACCTCCTCTCGCTGCGCGCGATCGCCGGCGCTCCGGAGGCGCTCGCGTGAGCTGGCTCGGCGACAGTGCGTGCCTCGCGTGCCTGACCTTCGACGTCGACGCCGAAGCGCCGATCCTCGTCGAGAGCGGTCTCTACGCACGCAACGCCGGCGTGATGTCGCATCAGGCGTACGGCCCGCTCGTCGGGGTTCCGCGCATCCTCGATCTGCTGCGCGAGTACTCGCTGCCGGCGACGTTCTTCGTCCCGGGCTGGACGGCCGATCGCTACCCGCACGTCGTCGAGGCGATCCTCAAGGCCGGACACGAGATCGGGCACCACTCCTACGCGCACAAGTCACCGTTCGTCCTCACCGAGAAGGAGGAACGTGCCGACTTCGAGCGCGGGCTTGCCTCACTGCGCGCCCTCGGCGTCGAGCCGAAGGGGTTCCGCTGTCCGAGCTGGGAGCCCGGCTGGCGCACGCCGCAGCTCGTCGCCGAGTACGGCCTCGAGTACGACTCCTCGCTGATGGACTCCGACAAGCCGTACGTGCTCGACACGGGCGCAGGCGAGATCGTCGAGCTGCCGGTGCACTGGTCGCTCGACGACTGGGAGCAGTACGCCTATATCCCCGACCCGTCCTTTCGCTCGGCGATCGAGGCGCCGACGAAGGTGCTCGACCTCTGGACGAGCGAGCTCGACGCAATGCGCCGTTACGGGTGCCTCTTCGTGCTCACGTGCCACCCGTTCCTTTCCGGACGTCCGCACCGAGTCGAAGTGCTGCGCACCCTGATCGACCGCGCCCAGGCCTTCGGCGACGTCGAGTTCGTGGCCTGCGGCGAAGCCGCCCGGCGCGCGCGCGAAGACGCGGGCATCGAGCGGAAGACGTTGACGCCCGTCACCGTCGAGCCCGGCCTGTACCCCGACGCCTGATCCTCCTTCTCTCCGTCTGACGAAAGGCGGAGAATCCCGGGCGACTTGTCGGGCGACAGGGAGGAACAGCTATGGAGCACCAGCGCAACGAGCTGGCCGAGGCAGTCCAGCTCGACGAACACGGGATCGGGCAGATTCCCGCAGCCGATCGCACGTCGACGCCGTCACAGCAGTTCTGGATCTGGGCCGGCGCGAACATCGCCCCGATCAACTGGATCCTCGGAGCACTCGGGATCATTCTCGGCCTGAGCGTCGTCGAGACGCTGCTCGTGCTGGTCGTCGGCAACCTCGTCGGCTGCGCGATCTTCGGCGCCTTCTGCGTCATGGGCAAGAGAACCGGCGTGAACCAGATGGTGCTCTCCCGCGCCGCATTCGGTCGCCGCGGCGCGTACCTGCCTGCCGCTGCCCAGCTCGTGATGACGATGGGCTGGCTCGGCGTCAACACGTGGGTCGTGCTCGACCTCGTGCTCGGCATCTTCAAGCACATGGGCTACGACCATCCGGGCATGGGCACGAAGTACGCCGTCGGGATCGGGATCATGGCCGTCCAGTGCCTGATCGCGATCGTCGGCTTCTATCTCATCCAGTCGTTCGAGAAGTACACGGTCCCGGTCGCCGCGGTGATCGTGGTCGTGATGACGATCCTCGCCTGGTCGAAGGTGACCATCGTGTGGGGCCACTCGACCGCCCACGGCTCCGACAAGCTCACGGCCGTCACCCAGCTCCTCACCGCGATCGGTGTCGGCTGGGGCATCACGTGGCTCACCTGGTCGTCGGACTACACGCGCTTCATCAAGCCAAGCGTCAGCGACAAGAAGGTCTTCTGGACGACAGCGTCGGCGATCTTCATCCCGACGGTCTGGCTGGGCCTCCTCGGAGCGACGATCGCGAGCGCCGGCGTGTCGCGGGATCCGGCCGACTTCGTGACCGCCGCGTTCGGTGCGTTCTCGATTCCGGTCCTCTTCCTCGTCATGCACGGGCCGGTGGCGACGAACATCCTCAACCTGTACTCCGCGACGCTCGCGGCGCTTTCGCTCGACCTGAAGCTTGCGCGCTGGAAGGTGAGCGTCGTCGTGTCGATCGTCGGCACCGGGGTCCTGATCTGGTTCATCCAGTCCGGGAGCTGGGCGAATCGATTCGACCAGTGGCTCTCATCGGTGGTCCTGTGGATCTCCGCGTGGGCGGGAGTGATGGTCGTCGACTACTTCCTGTTCCGCCGCCGCAAGATCGACGTCGACGCGCTTTACGCGTCACCGGAGACGTCGATCTACGGCGACGTGAACTGGGCAGCCGTGATCGCGATGCTCAGCGGCCTCGTCGCCGGTTGGGCGTGGGGCTACGGGCTCGTCCCGGCGTTGCAGGGCCCGATCGCGAAGGCGACGCACAACGTCGACATCTCGTGGCTCACCGGGTTCGGCGTGGCGGCGATCC
Organism: Gaiellaceae bacterium; assembly: GCA_035257065.1. Taxonomy (GTDB): domain Bacteria; phylum Actinomycetota; class Thermoleophilia; order Gaiellales; family Gaiellaceae; genus Palsa-739. The sequence goes on from DATEXK010000290.1 coordinate 4,323, forward strand.
TCTACTACGCGCTGACACCGCTGCTCGCAAAGAACAAGCAGCCGGTGCAAGCGCCGACCGCGGTCTAGAAACGCGGGCCGGGCGCCGCTCGCGGCGCCCGGCTTCCGCCTTACGACGCGACGGACGCGCGCACGGGACGCAGCTCGTCGCCGAAGCGGGCGCGCGCCACGAACTGTCCGATACCGGGGGAAGCGACGAGCTCCTCGTTCTCGACGAGCACACGTCCGCGGAGCAGCACGACATCGGGCGAGCCGGTCACCGTCGTGCCTTCGTAGAGGTTGTAGTCGGAGCGCGAGTGGTGTGTCGCCGCCGAGATGGTGACCTGCTTCTCGGGGTCGAAGATCACGAGATCCGCGTCGGAGCCGACGGCGACGGTGCCCTTCCGCGGGTAGAGGCCGAAGAGCTTCGCGGGGCTCGTCGCGAGCAGCTCGACCATCCGGTTCAGGCTGATCCGGCCCGTGCGCACGCCGAACTCGTGGATCATCTGCAGGCGGTTCTCGAGACCGGGGCCGCCGTTCGGGATCTTCGAGAAGTCGTCCTTGCCGAGCGACTTCTGTCCGTCGAAGAGGAACGCGCAATGGTCGGTCGAGATCACCGACAGGGCGTCGGTGCGCACCGCGTTCCAGAGCACGTCGTGGTTCGACTTGTCGCGCACCGGCGGCGAGTAGACGTACTTCGCGCCTTCGAAGTTCGGCTTTGCGATGTCGTCGAGACTGCAGAAGAAATACTGCGTGCACGTCTCGCCCCAGACGTCCCAGCCCTTCTCGCGCGCGAGCGCGATCGGCTCGACCGCCTCCTTGCACGTGACGTGGACGACGTAGAGGGGCGAGCCCGCGAGGTGCGCGAGCTGAATCGCGCGGTTGGTCGCCTCGCCCTCCGCTTCCGGCGGCCGCGTCAGCGCGTGGTAGAGCGGCTCGGTGTTGCCCGCGGCGAGCGCCTGCTTCACGAGCACGTCGATCACGTCGCCGTTCTCCGCATGCACCATCACGAGCGCACCGGTCTTCGCGGCGACTTCCATCGTGCGGAAGAGCGTCTCGTCGTCGACCATCAGCGCGCCCTTATACGCCATGAAGAGCTTGTACGACGTGACTCCCTGCTCGGGCAGCGTCGCGAGCTCCTCGAGCGTGCCGCCCTCCGTCAGGTCGGTGACCGCCATGTGGTAGCCCATGTCGATCACCTGCTTGCCGGCCGCCTTCGAGCGCCACTCGTCGAGCGCCTGCGCGAAGGTTTGCCCATGTGACTGGATGACGAAGTCGACGTGGCAGGTCGTACCGCCGAACGCCGCCGCCGTCTGCCCGGCCTCGACGTCGTCGATCGTCACCGTCCCGCCGAACGGCATGTCGAGATGCGTATGCGGGTCGATGCAGCCGGGCAGCACGTACTTGCCGGCGGCTTCGATCACCTTGTCGGCCTGCATGTCGAGCGACTCGCCGATCAACGTGATGGTCTCGTCCTCGACGTAGAGATCGGCGACGTAGTCGTCGGCGGCGGTGACGACGCGACCGTTACGAATCAGAACCGACATGGAGTCCCCCTTGTTTCCGCACGACCGTCGGCCACAACTCTAAAGAGCCTGGGGCCGCTCGTGTGAGCGGCCCCAGGCGAGAGTGAGCGAGCGGGCGCTACTTGCCGCCAAGGGTCAGCTTGACCGTCGCGGGCTTCCAACTCTTGCCGTTGACGTCGAGCCCTTGCTTCTTCAGCAGGGCGACCGCCTTCTTCGCGAGGTCGCTCCGGTACGCGCCGGCCGTCGGCGCCTTCTTGATCACGCCGAACTGCTTCGCGATCGAGGCGGTGCGCTTGTAGTCCGCCGTGTTCATAATCCCGATCCCGCTCGCGTTCGGCCAGATGAGCTTGTTGATCTCGTTGACCTGCCAGGTCTGATGCCCCGCCGGGAGCGTCGGGCCTTCCTTCAGGGTCATCTGGACGCACTCGGCCTCGTGGTCGCGGCAGTAGATCCAACCCTGCAGCGATGCAGCGATGACCTTCACGGCGATCGCCTGGTTGGCGGCGCTCTTCAGGTACGACTCGGTCGAGAACAGGCCGTCCTCCAGCATGCCGGTTCCGGCGTCCTGCATCTTGATCACGTTCAGGTCAGCGAGCGTGTAGAGCTTGCCGGTCTTCGGGTTCTTCGACTCGAGCACCTGGGCGAGCTCGTTGTACGTCATCGCCGACGCCGAGTCGACCTGGCTCTTCAGGAAGAGGTTCATGTCGAACGGCTGCTGCACGATCGTCACGCCCTGATTCTTCGCCGGATCCATCCCGGCCTTCGTCAAGGCGGCGAAGAGCTCGTACTGGTTGCCACCGAGCCAGTTCGCGACCTTCTTGCCCTTCATCTTCGCGATCGAGGTGATGCCCGAGCTCTTCCACGTGAGCTGCGTCATCCCCGAGCGGGCGAAGACCTGGGCGATATTGACGAGCGGCGTGTTGGCGTCGCGCGCCGCGAGGAGGCTCGGCAGCCAGTCGACGCCGAACTGCGCCTGGCCGGACGCCACGACGGTCTCCGGAATGATGTTCGGGCCGCCGTTCTTGAGCGTCACGTCGAGCCCTTGCGCCTTGTAGAAGCCCTTGAGCGAGGCCGCGTAATAGCCGGCGAACTGCGCCTGCGGCACCCACTTCAGCTGGAGCGTGACCTTCGTCAGCTTCGCCGACGATGTCGACGCCGACGCCGTTCCCACGACGATCGCAGCGCACACGGCGAGAGCCATGAGTCCCCCTACGAACGACCATTTCTTCATTCAGCTACCCCTTTCGATCTTTGGCTGCCTCTGTCCCATTCGGCGATTCTGCCGCGCGCGCGGCCGGATTACTACTTACGCCTCGCCTGCCGCCGGCGTCCAGCGCACGACGAGCCGCTCGACGAGCACGACGGACCCGTAGAGGGTGAGGCCGAGCATCGAGGCGAGCAGGATGCCCGCCCAGGCGGTCACGAAGTGGAAAATCTGCGCGTCCGAGTTGATGAGGACGCCGAGCGCGGTGAAGGCGCCGCCGAAGTACTCCCCGACGATCGCGCCGATCATCGCGAGAACGCTTGCCACCTTGAGGGCCGTGAAGACGTAGGGCAGGGCCGTCGGCACGCGCACGCGCCGCCAGATCTCGAGCTCCGACGCGGCGTAGGAGCGCATCAACTCGATCTGCCGGGGGCTCGCGCTCTGTAGGCCCCGAAGCGTGTTGACCATCACGGGCAGGAAGCAGAGGACGGCCGCGATCGCCATCTTCGAGACCGGCGAGAGCGGGTTGAACCAGACGTCGAAGATCGGCGCGAAGGCGATGATCGGGACGGCGTTCGCCGCGATCGCGATCGGCATGAACGCGGTGCCGACACTTTTGAAGCGCCCGACGAACGTCGCGGCGAGGATGCCGAGCGTCGAGCCGGCCGCGAATCCCCCGAGCGCCTCCTTGAACGTGTACCAACCCGCCGGCCAGAGGGTGTGCCGGTCGGAGAAGAACGCGCGCACGATGTCGCTCGGCCGCGGCAGCAGGAACTGCTGGACGTGGAAGAGCGCGATCCCGCCCTCCCACGCGCCGATCACGAGTACGAAGACCGCGAGGGCGGGGGCCCACTCGCCCGCCTTGCGCGTCAGCCTCGCCGTCACAGCAGCTCTTCCTCGGGGAACAGGTGCTCGCCGCGCTTGCGCAGGAGCTCGCGCACCTCGGTGACGAGCTCGAAGAAGCGCGGAGCCTCGCGGGTCTCCACGCCGCGCGGGCTCGGCAGGTCGATCTCCACCACACCGGCGATGCGGCCCGGTCGCGGGCTCATCACGACGACGCGCGTCGAGAGGAAGACCGCCTCCGAGATCGAGTGCGTGACGAAGACGACGGTGGACGCGAGCCGCTCCCAGATCGAGAGGAGCTCGAGGTTCAGACGCTCTCGCGTCATCTCGTCCAGCGCGCCGAACGGCTCGTCCATCAGCAGGAGGGCGGGCTCGAACGCGAGAGCGCGGGCGATCGACGCACGCTGCTGCATGCCGCCGGAGAGCTGCCAAGGGTGGTGATCCCCGAAGCCCTTGAGCTCGACGAGCTCCATCATCTCCGCGACTCTCGCGTTGCGCCGCTCTCGGTCCCAGCCGAGCATCTCGAGCGGCAGCGCGATGTTCTTGGCGACGGTGCGCCAGTCGAAGAGGACGGCGTCCTGGAACACAATCCCGTAGTCGTGGTCGACCCGGGCCTTGTGCGCGGGCTTGCCGTTGACGGTCACGGTGCCCGACGTCGGCTGGATCAGGTCGCCGATCACGCGCAGGAGCGTCGACTTGCCGCAGCCGGACGGGCCGATCAGCGAGACGAACTCACCGGGCTCGAGCTCGAGGTCGATGTCCTGGAGCGCGGTCACGTTCCCGTGCGGAAACGTCTTTGTGACGCCCTCGATCGAGACGACCGACTGCTGTGCAGCGCTCATCTGGCAGTCTCCGGCGCAGCGCTCATCTGGCGGCCTCCGGCGCGCGGCGGACGATCGCTTTCTCGGCCGCGACGACGATCACGAAGAAGATGATCCCGACGAGCGCGGCGACGATGTTCGTCGCCCAGAGCTCCTGCGGCTCGAGCGAGTAGTACTGGTTGAAGTTGATGATGGCGCCGCCGAGGCCCGACTGGAGGCCCGACGGGAGCTCTCCGATGATGGCGCCGACGACGCTCGCCGTCGCCGCGAGCTTCAGCGCGGCGAAGACGAACGGGAGCGAGGCGGGCACGCGCACCTTCCACAGCACCGACCAGCGGCCTGCGGCGTACGTGCGCATCAGCTCCAGCGCGCGTGCGTCGGCCGACTGGAGACCGCGCAGCGTGTTGATCAGCACCGGGAAGAACGTGAGGTAGGAGGCGATCACCGCCACCGCGCCCCAGCCCTGAAGGGAGGGCGGAAGCTTCGGGTTGACCCAGACGACGACCATCGGCGCGATTGCGAGGATCGGGATCGTCTGACTTGCCACGAGGTAGGGCAGGAAGCCGCGCTGGAGCAGCCGCGAGTGGACGAGCAGGCAGCCGAGGGTGAAGCCGACGACGGCGCCGATCGCAAAGCCGACGGCGGATTCCTTCATCGTGAAGAGCGCCTTGTGGAAGAGGAGGGTGCCGAGTGCGGGCTGGTTGACCTGCGTGGGCTGGCCGAACGCCTTCAGGATCGTCCAGACGTGCGGCATCGACGTCGAGTCGACGACGAACGGCCACGTCCAGCCTGCCGACGTCCAGATCCAGCGATAGAGCTCCCAGAGTCCGACGAGCACGAGCACGACGAGGGCGACGGCGCCTGCCCGTGCTGCGGCCCGCATGAGCGGCGCCGAGCGGACGGCGCGGCGCGGAACGGGTCTCGCGACGGCGGCGTCGGGCACCGGCAGTTCTTATCACGCGGCGTCGGCTGCAGGGACCCCGTTGTAGGATCGCCCGCGATGCCGCTCGATCCGTCGCGTACCGTCGCCGAGCTGAAAGAGCTCCGAGCGCTCACGGGCGATGTCAACGGCGCCCAGCGCGTCGCCTGGACCGACACCTGGGAAACTGCCCGGGAGTGGCTCCGCAGCAGGTTGGCGGGCACGGGCGCGCAGGAGGAGATCGACGAGGCCGGCAACCAGTGGTTCACGGTGCCGGGCGAGTCGGAGCGCGCGCTGCTGATCGGCGGGCACATCGACTCGGTGCCGAACGGCGGCTGGCTCGACGGTTCCCTGAATCTCGTCGCGGGAGTCGAGGTGGTGCGCCGGATCGCGGCCGAGGGGACGCCTCCGCTCACGGTGCGTCTCGTCAACTGGGCCGACGAGGAGGGCGCGCGCTTCGGGCGCTCGCTCTTCGGCTCGTCGGCCGCGGCCGGCTCGATGGCCGACCAGAACGAGCTCCGGCAGCGCACCGACGCCAACGGCGTCGCGCTGCCCGACGCGCTGCGCGAGCACGGAGTCGAGCTCGACCGTGCGATCGACGCGCGGTCGCAGCTCGAGGGCGCGGTCGCGTATCTCGAGCTGCACATCGAGCAGGGGCCCGTGCTCGAGGCCCTCGACCTGCCGCTCGGCGTCGTGCTCGGGACGTTCGGCGTGGAACGGCATCAGATCACCTGGACCGGCCAGGCCGCGCACGCAGGGTCGACGCCGATGGACCGGCGGCGTGACGCGCTCGCCGGTGCGGCGAAGCTCGCGCTCGAGATTCGCCCGATCGCCGCAGAGGTCGGCGACGGCGCCGTGTGCACGTCGGGCGGCGTCGTGTGCAAGCCGGGCATCGTCACGTCCGTCGTCGAGACGGCGGAGCAGCTCCTCGACCAGCGGCATCTCGACGCAGGCAAGCTCGCGCGCCTGCTGACGCGTGCGAAGGCGGCAAGCGAGCGGTTCGCGGAGGAGGAGAACATCGAGGTCGCCTGGGATCGCATCTGGAGCATCGAGCCGATCCTGTTCGACGAGCGCCTCGTCGAGCTCGCCGACGAGTCGATCCGCGAGGTATGCGGGACGTCGCACCGGCTGCCGAGCGGCCCGCTGCACGATGCCGCCGAAGTGGCACGGGCCGGGATCCCGACGGTGATGGTGTTCGTCCAGTCGCTGCGCGGGCTCTCGCACACGAAGCTCGAGGACACGAAGGAGGAGCATCTGGAGCTCGCGGTGCAGGCGCTTGACCGGTTGGCGACGAAGACGATGGAGGCATTCGCATGAGCGACCTGTTCGGTGAAGAGCACGTCCGCCGGTACATCGAGACGGACGGCGAAGAAGGCCACATCTGGCGCGAAGGCTCGACGATCCTGCTGCTGACGACGACCGGGCGGAAGACGGGGCAACAGTCCACGACGCCGCTCATCTACGGCCTGGACGGAGAGAACCCGGTGATCGTCGCGTCGAAGGGCGGAGCACCAGAGCATCCCGGTTGGTACCTCAACCTGTCGAAGACGCCCGAGGTGGAGGTGCAGATCAAGGGCGACCGCTTCCAGGCGCGGGCCCGCGACGCCGAAGGCGAGGAACGCGAACGGCTCTGGCGTCGGTTGAACGAGATCTGGCCGCACTACGACGAGTACCAGACGAAGACGACGCGGCAGATCCCCGTCGTTGTGCTCGAGCGCCTCTAGCCGAGCAGGAAGGACCCCCTGGGTCAGACCCGGGTCTGACCCAGGGTTTCGCGCGGGGACCTGACGGCGCTGGAACATGCGGGACGCCTAGCGGGCGCAGCGTCTCTTCGCGGCGCAGGGGGTCAGACCCCGTGACGAGAGCGTCACGGCTTCTGTATGGGCATCGCGACACGGCTGAAGAGGACTGCAGGCTTCGTCTTGCGTACGCTCGCGCCCGTGGAGCGGGGCACAGGGATCGGCAGGCGCGCAGCCGTCGGGGGCGTCGGCGTCGGCATCGCGATGGGCTGGAACATCGCCGCGCTCGGTGCGGTCGCCACGCGTCTCTCGCATGCGTACGGTGTCGGGCTTGCAACGATCGGGCTCTTCACGACCGTGCAGTTCGTCGTGCACATGGCCATGCAGATTCCCGGTGGACGTGCTGCCGACCGTTTCGGTGCGCGCAACACGGCGTTCGTCGGTCTCGCCCTCGTCGCTGTCGGGAACGCGGCCGCGCTGCCGGCCGCCGATCCC
>DATEXK010000291.1:0-4234 GCA_035257065.1 Gaiellaceae bacterium
GGAACGGCAACGAGCGCCGCGACGGCGAGGAGCGGGAGAAGACGCTTCACGAGAAACCCTCCTGTGTCTTTGGAACCGGGGAAGAACGGGAATCTAGCGCGGTCCCGGTCAATGGCCTAGCTCCGCCCCGGTGGCCTTGCGGACATGTCCTGGTTCCAGGCACCTAGACATGGCCGGGCGGGCCATGTCGGACACCTGGTGCCGGACATGGCTCTGTCGGACATGTCGCGTGCCTGGCACCGGACGTGGCTCCGCGGGACAGCTGTCCACGCAGCGGTGAGAGTCGGTCGAAGCGTCAGTCGGAGAGTGCTGCTGCAGTGAGTTGCTGGAAATGGCCGATCAGCTGCTCGCTGTGGCTCATCAGCACGCCGTGCTCGAGCGCACCGGACACGATCCCCGCGTGCACGCCCTCGACGAGGGCGCGATCTTCGACGCCGACCTGGTCGTCGAACGCCATCAGCTCGTCGATCCACGCCTGGTCGACGTCAGGCCCGAAGAAGTAGTCGAGGAAGCGATACGTGCGGTCGGGCGTCAGCGGCACCATCGGGCCGATCGAGATGTTCGGACGGCCCGGGAAGATGTTCACGCCGAGGTTCGGCCAGAGAAAGTGGAACTGGCTTCGCGGCAGCTCGCCGTCCAGGTGCATTCGTGTTCCGCCGCCCTCGCGTGTCGCGCCGCGCTGACTCGAGAGCCGGCCCTCGGTCGACAGCGCGTACGACTCGGCCGACACGTCGAGCATCTGCGCGAGCTGCGGATGCGCGACCTGGCAGTGGTAGCACTCGAGGAAGTTCTCGCAGACGATCTTCCAGTTCGCCTCGAGCTCGGTCTCCCAACGTGAGTAGAAGCGGAGGCTGTCCACGTCGAGCCCGAGCTCGGCGACCTGCGCCGGCATCGAGCCGAGCGCTTCGGCGAGCGGCTCCGGATCGCGCTGCGTGTTCACGAACACGAAAGGGCCCCAGGTGTCGACGGCGGCGTGGCAGAGGCCGAGCTCGGCCCGCGGGAAGTCCGCCTCCTCGTCCGACCGGGGCGCGGAACGGAGCGAGCCGTCGAGGCCGTACGTCCACGCGTGGTACGGGCACTGCAGCGTCTCGCGCTTGCCTTCGCCGGCCGCGACCTGGAAACCGCGGTGGCGGCAGACGTTGACGAACGCGCGCACCTCTCCGTCCCGTGCGCGGGTGACGACGATCGGCGTGCGGCCCGCCTTGGTCGTGAAGTAGGTACCCGGCTCCGGCAGCTGGCCGAGATGGCCGACGTACTGCCAGGCGGCGCGAAAGATCCGCTCCTGCTCGCGGCGGAGAGTCTCCGGATCGGTATACCAGCTGTACGGGAGGGTCGACTCCATCGGGCGATTGTAGGCTGCGGGAATGACCGATTCCGCACCGTTCGAGCAGTACTTCGCCTACCGGCGTTTCCAGCCCATCGCCGAGCTCACGCCCGACGGCGAGCGCGTCCTCTTCGCGTCGAACATCTCGGGGCAGTTCAACCTCTGGTCGGCAGGCGTTGACGGCGGTTGGCCGGAGCAGCTGACGACGTTCACGGAGAACACCGTGCGCGGCGTCGCCGTCCGCGAGGACGGCACCGTGCTCTTCCTCGCCGATCGCGACGGCGACGAGTTCCACCAGATCTACCGGATTCCCGCGGGCGGGGGGTGGCCCGAGCAGTTGACCGACCTGCCGCAGGTGCAGCACGTGATTGGCGCCGGCGCGTGGTCGCCCGACGGAAGCTCGTTCGCGTTCTCGGCCAACTCGCGGCGCCCGGAGGACGCGGAGGTCTTCATCTGGCGGGACGGAGACGACACGCCGCGCTACATCTTCGGCGAGGGCATGTACGCGTTCCCCGCGGCGTTCTCGCCGGACGGCTCGAAGTTGATCACGCTCGAGTTCCGGTCGAACAGCGACATGTCGCTCCACCTCGTCGACGTCGAGTCGGGCGACGCGACCGAGTTGACGCCGCACGAAGGGGAGATCAAGTTCTTGCCCGGCCCGTGGGCCGCCGACGGCTCGGGGTTCTACGTGCTGACGGACGAGGGACGCGAGTTCATGGGGCTCGCCTTCCAGGCGCTCGACTCGGGGAAGCGGGAGTGGGTCGAAGCGCCCCACCGCGACATCGACGAGCTCGCCGGCTCGGCCGACGGACGCGTGCTTGCGTGGCTCGAGAACGACGAGGGCTTCGCGCGCGTCCGCGTCCGGGACGTCGAGGCGGACAAAGACCTGCCCAATCCGAAGCTGCCGAAGGGCACCGCATCGGGCTTCGGCTCCGGCCTCTCGCTCTCGCGCGACGGGTCGCGGCTCGCGCTCGCGTGGGACCAGCCCGCGCGGCCGCCCGAGATCTATGTCGTCGAGACGGCAAGCGGCGAAGCGCGGCCGGTCACCGAGAGCCGGGCAGCAGGTCTCGCCGCGCTGCGCCTTCGCGCCCCGGAGCGGATTCGCTACGCGAGCTTCGACGGCCGCGAGATTCCGGCGTGGCTGTACCGGCCCGACGGCGACGGGCCGGCGCCGTTCGTCCTCGCGATCCACGGCGGCCCCGAAGCGCAGGAGAAGCCGGTCTACCGGCCGGTCTTCCAGTACCTGCTGAGTCGCGGCATCGGCGTGCTCGCGACGAACATCCGCGGCTCGACCGGCTACGGCAAGACGTACCAGACGCTCATTCACCACGATTGGGGCGGCGGCGACATGGAGGACTGGCGTCATGCGGCCGAGTGGCTGCGGGCGCAGGAGTTCGTGGACGGCGAGCGGCTCGGTGTCTACGGCGGCTCCTACGGCGGCTTCGCGACGCTGACGTGCGTCACGCGCCTGCCCGAGTACTGGCGCGCGGCGGTCGACATCGTCGGCCCGTCGAACCTCCTCACGTTCGTCCGCGCGGTCCCGCCGCAGTGGGTGCGCTTCATGGCGAAGTGGGTCGGCGATCCCGACACCGAGGCCGACTTCCTGCGCGAGCGTTCGCCGATCACGTACGTCGACCAGGTGCGCGCGGCGCTGCTCGTGATTCAGGGAGCGAAGGATCCGCGGGTCGTGAAGGCCGAGTCCGACCAGATGGTCGATCGGCTGCGCGAGCTCGGACGGGACGTCGAATACGAGGTCTTCGAGGACGAGGGTCACGGATTCACGCGCTATACGAACGAGATCCGCGGCTACCGGCTCACCTGCGACTGGCTCGAGCGGCATTTGGTGGCCTAAAGGTTGACCAGCGCTGAGGGCATAGCGACGATGGGAGAGTGCGCGCCCGCCTGAACTCGCTCCGCCGCTTCGCCTCCGCGCACCCGCGCTGGGTCGTCGCCGGGGAGTTCGTGCTCTTCGCCGTCTTCTTCGTGTCCGTCGTCTGGGCCGTGCGCGGCTCGTTCCACGACGCGGCCGACGACCTTCGCAATGCCGACCCGGTCATGTTCGGGCTCGCCTGTGTGGCGGTCGCTGCGTACTACCTGCTCTTCGTGTTCGGCTGGATGCGGATCCTCGCGGACTGGGACATCAGGCTCTCGTACCCGGCCGCCCTCCGTGCGGAGATGGTGTCGATGCTCGCGAAGTACATCCCCGGGGGCGTCTGGACGCCGGCGGCGCGCGTCGTCGCCGCAAAGCGCGCAGGGGTCACGGACGGCGCGCTCGTCGCCGCGTCGATGCTGCTCGAGGCGGGCATCTCCGCCGTCGCAGGGGTGATCGTGTTCGTCGTCTCGCTCGCCTGGGTCAAAGGCGTCGACGCGCCGCTCGCACCGCTCCTTGCGTTCGGCGTCGTGGTTGCGGTCCTGCTGCACCCGAACGTCTTTCGGCCGCTCGCGTCGAAGGTGCTACGAAGGCTCGGCTACGACGAGCTGCCGCCGCTGCGTGGCGCCACGATGCTGATCCTGCTCGTCTTCTACTCGGGGACGTGGATTGTCGGCGGTACCGGGCTCTGGCTCCTGCTGCGCTCCGTCGGCGCGCACCCGAGCGTCACGTCGATCGTCTTTCTCGGCGGCGTCAGCGCAGTCGGTGCGATCGTCGCCGTTCTCGCTTTCTTCGCACCTTCGGGTCTCGGTCCACGCGAGGCGTCGATGTACGGCTTGATCCTTGCCGTCGCCGGGCCGGGCGCTGCGCTCGGGGCCACCGTGCTGAACCGGGTCGCCATCACGATCGTGGAGGTGCTCCTGCTCGTCGTCGGCGGCTTGCTGTTGCGCGGCTCGAGCGACGAAGACGCGGACGCGCTCGCGCCGGCCGACGCACGCGGGTAGCGGCTAGCTCAGCGTCCTCTGCAGCGCGTCCCGCCA
>DATEXK010000292.1:0-10505 GCA_035257065.1 Gaiellaceae bacterium
GGAAGACGTGACACTTTCGTTACGGGGTCTGACCCGGGTCTGGCACTTGGGTAAATGCCTGTTGGGTTCAGACGCGATCGAAACGAATCACAGCGTCAGAGCCGGTGGACGTACGCCTCGAGGAGAATGTCCTCCCCCACGTGGCGAATCGCGTAGTGCGACAGGTCGAGCTCCACCGATTCGCCGACGAAGCGCGGGCCTACGCCGCCCGAGACGGGTGCGATGAAGAGCAGCAGCTTGTCGATGAGATCGGCCTCGAAGAACGCCGTGGCGAGCGTCGGGCCGCCCTCGAGCAGGAGCGACTGGACGCCTTCGGCGGCAAGCGCGCGCAGCTCGTCCGCGAGCGGTCCGCTGCGCAGCTCGAGCTCGGAGCCCTCCGGCAGCGAGCCGCGACCGAAGGCAAGCCGGCGCGGCTGCCGTACGGCGCCGACCTCGCGTGCGTCGAGCTGCGGCGCATCGGCACGGACGGTGCCCATGCCGACCGCCACTGCATCCGACGCTGCACGCAACTCGTGGACGAGGCGCCGCGACTCCTCGCCGGAGATCCAGCGCCGTCCGGGAACCGTGACCTGCCCATCGAGCGTCACCGCCGCCTTGTAGGTGACGAACGGCCGCTCGAGCGCCTTCCAGGTACGCCACGCCTCGTTCTGCCGGAATGCACCGTCACTCTCCAGCAGCTCCACGTCGATCCCGGCCGCGCGTAGCTTCTCGAGCCCGCCGGCCGCAACCGGATTCGGATCGAGGGCACCCACCACGACACGCGCGATGCCGGCGTCGATCACGGCATCGGTGCACGGTGGCGTGCGTCCTTGATGCGCGCACGGCTCGAGCGTCACATACAGCGTTGCGCCGCGCGCGCGATCGCCGGCCTGCGCGAGCGCCCGGGCCTCGGCGTGGTCGACGGTCTCGTATTCGTACCAACCCTCGCCGACGACGTCGCCGTTCTTGACGACGACTGCTCCGACGAGCGGATGATCTTTGACCTTGCCGCGGCCGCGTTCTGCGAGCTCGAGCGCCCGCTCGACGTGGTTCACGCGAGCGCTTGGACCAACCGACGGTACGAGCGCGGCAAGTCTTCGCGATGGAAGATCGAGCTGCCGGCGACGATCAGCGTCGCGCCTGCGTCGTAGGTCGATCGGACGTTGTCGTTGTCGATGCCCCCGTCGACCTGTACGTGAATCGTGTCCCGTACTGCCGCGCGCGTGCGCGCAATGCGCTCGAGCGCGCCGTCCATGAATTCCAGGCCCGAGTAACCGGGCTCGATGCTCATGCAAAGGACGAGGTCCGCATCACTTGCCACCTTTGCGACGTCCTCGGGCTCCGTCTGGGGCTTGAAGGCGACGCCGACCTGCAGTCCGTGCTCGCGCGCGACGGCGATCGTCGCGGGAACGTCGTCGACGGCCTCGTAGTGGAACGTGACGCTGTCGCCGCCTGCGCGCGCGATCTGCGGAATCTGCCGCGTCGGGTTGTCGACCATCAGATGGCAGTCGACCACGCCGCCCATCGCGTGCACCTGCGGCGCGATCGCCTGCAACACGATCGGACCGAACGTGATCGGCTCGACGAAGTGACCGTCACCGACGTCGAAGTGGAAGACGCGCGCGCCCGTGCGAAGGAGAACGTCGATCTGCTCGCCGAGGTTCGCGAAGTCGGCCGCGTAGAGCGACGGCTCGATTTCGACTGTACGGATCCATTCACTCCAGGGCACGACGCGGCTCGATCCTATGGCTTCGCGCCGGACGGCACGATCAGCCGGGCGATGAAGAAGCCGCTCGTGCCGTGGACATGCGGCAACGTGAGCAGGAACTCGGGGCGACGCGGGTGCGCGTACTGCGGCCATTCCGCACCGAGAGGCTGTGTCTCGAGCCCGCTCGCGTCCACGATCGCCTCGTTCTCGTCGGCATTGATCGTGCACACCGAGTAGACGATCGTCCCGCCCGGACGGACGCGCTCGGCCGCCGAACGGAGAAGGGCGAGCTGCAACTCCGGCAGCGGCTTCGCGCGCCAGCGCAGATCGGGACGTTGCGACATGACGCCGAGACCCGAGCACGGCGCGTCGACGAGCGCCCGGTCGTAGGACTGAAGCTCGGCAGGGAGCTTCGTTCCGTCGGCTTCGACGACGGTGACGTTCGTCGCCCCGAGCAGCTGGATGTTGGCGCGCAATTCGCTCGCGCGGTTCGGGTCGAGCTCGACGGCGGTCACGTCGCCTCGCAACTGCGTCGCCTTGCCGCCGGGCGCGGAGCAGACGTCGAGCACGCGCTCGCCGTCCTGCGAGCCGACGACGAGGCCGGCGAGCTGTGACGCACGGCTCTGCGGCCAGATCCGGCCCTCGGCGACCGCGAGATCGCCGACGCGCTCGACGCGATAGGCGCCGGGGACGTCGGTCGCCTCGGCGCCCACCGGCGGGTCGCCGCGCACGACACGGATCGCCGTCTCGAGCGGCTCGTTGCCGGCACGCATCAGCGCCAGTGCATCGTCGTAGCCGAGGTCGCGCACCCACGTCTCGAAGATCCAGTCGGGATAGGACTCCTTCAGCGGCCCGTCGGGAAGCGTGCGAAGCAGCGTGCCCATCCCCTCGGTGAGCCGGCGCATCACGGCGTTCGTGAACGGAACGGCACGCTCGAGCTTCGCGCGACGCACGAGCTCGACCGACTCGTTCGCGGCGGCGTGCGGCGGCGTGTCGGTGTAGCCGACCTGGTAGGCGCCGAGGCGCAGCGCCGCGCGTACCGGGGGATCGAGCTTGCGTACCGGACGCTTGCCGAGCGTGTCGATCGCGTAGTCGAGCGTTCGCATGCGCTGCACGGCTCCGTACGCGAGGCGCTGCGCGAACGCACGCTCACGCTCGTCGAGGCCTTCGGCGGCGGTGCGGAAGACGCGGTCGGCGTATGCGTCCTGCTCGAAGACACGCAACAGCACTTCGTACGCGACGCGACGGGCGGGCGATACCGCCATCAGCGCAGTCCGCGCAGGTACGCGTCGTACGGCATGCGCCGTCCGCCCTCCGGTTGAACCTCGAGGAGCTCGAGCAGGCCGTCCTTGTCGCGCGCCTTCCAGATCACGAGCGGCCGGCCGTCGACGACAGCGCGCGCGCCGATGTGCGGCGACAGCGCACGAACGTGATCCACGAGCTCCGAGGCAGGGCGCGTCAGGTCGAGATCGCGATCCGCGGCGGTGATCTTCTCGGCGTACGTCGCGCCGACCTCCGGCTGCGGCTGGAAGGCGGGCTCGGGCAGTACGCCGCCGATCAGGCGCGCGGCGATCTCCGCGGAGCGGGCGTACACAGCTCCCGCGTCGTCGCCGGGGCCGACGTCGAATGCCTCCTGCGCGGCGATCGGGCCCGCGTCGAGCTCCGCCGTCGTGCGATGGATCGTCACGCCTGTGCGGGTGTCGCCGGCCATCAACGCGCGCTCGACTGGCGCCGCGCCGCGCCAGCGCGGCAGCAGAGATGGGTGCACGTTGAGCCAGAGCCCGCGGTCGAGCAGCGCGTCGGGGATGAGCAGCCCGTACGCGGCAACGACGATCGTGTCGACGGGGATCTCGACGCTCTCGTCGAGCTTCGCTGGCTGCGCGACGGGAATGCCGAGTCGCTCGGCGGTTTCCTTGGCCGGTGTCGGCGCCAGCTTGCGGCCGCGGCCGCGCGGCTTGTCGGGGCGCGTGAGCAACAGCGCAATCTCGTGCTCGGCGGCGAGGCGCTCGAGCACGTCGGCGCCGAAGGGGGCGGTCGCTGCGACCGCGATCTTGGCCATGGCTAGCCGAGGACGATGCGCGGGCGCAGCTTGCCGAGCGCTTCGCGGCGCGCTTCCGGCGTGGTTCGGTCGATAATCAGAACGCCGTCGAGATGGTCGACCTCGTGCTGGGCAGCGCGTGCGTAGACGTCTTCGAGCTCGTAGCGCACGTCGTCGCCGCTCTCGTCGCGGCCGACGAGGGTCACGTTCACCGAGCGCTCGACCGGCACGAGAATCCCCTGGATCGAGAGGCACCCTTCGTCGTCGACCTCCGTCTCCGTGCTGCGCTCCACGAGCTCGGGGTTGACGACGGCCACCGTTTCGCCGTCCTCGTTCGCCTGGAAGACGAACAGGCGCTGGAGCACACCGACCTGGGTGGCGGCGAGGCCGATGCCGCTGGCGTCGTACATCAGGCGCGTCATCCGCTCGACGAGGCTCCGCAGCTCGCCGTCGAACTGCTCCACGGGCCGCGCCTGCAGCTTCAGGGCGGCGTCCGGATACTGCCGGATCTGGGCGAGGGCAAAGCGGCGCCGCGCCTCGCGCTGGGCGTCCAGCTCCTCGTTCTTCACCTGTCCCTCGACGTCTGCCATGCCGTTGGCAGACTACCGACGAGATGGATCCGCGAGAGGCCACGGAGATCATGAGCCAGGGTGCGATCCAGCCCGAGACGGCGCGCGACCGGGAGGAGCGGCGAACCCTCGAGGCCGACCTCGCGACAAGCCCGCTCAAGGGGCAGCCGCTCCGTCGACGCCTGCGGAACTTTCGCCCCGATGCGGACGCCGCGATCCGTGCGCTCGGCGGGCCTCCGCTGTGGATGCGCCGCCTGCGGGAGATCGAGGACGGGCTCGAGTGGCACGAGGTCTTCCTCGAGGATGCATGGCGCACACTCGCGAGGGAGGTCGACGACCCGGACGAGTTCGCACGTCGCTGGGAAGAGACGGCGGGCACGTGGCGCTTCGCGCGGATCAACAAGTCGATCGACCAGCACAACCGCAACTTCCCGGCCGAGGCGAGGCTCCCGATGGACCCGAAGACACGCGACTTCGTGAGAATCAACGGTCGTTCCTACGAGCGTGCGCTACTCGACGCCGAGTGGATCCTCGAACAGTTCCCCGCCGACCTCTCGGCTGCCCGCGGCGCGTGATCCGGCCGCTCGTGCCCGCCGACGCGGCGGAGATCGCCGCGCTCTACCGGGCGAACCGCGAGTTTCTCGCTCCCTACGAGCCTGCGCGACCCGACGACTTCTACACCGCGAAGGGGCAGCGCCGGCGGCTCGAAGAGGCCGTGGAGGGCGGTGAAGGATGGCGGTTCGCGATCCTCGACGGCGACACGATCGCGGGAAGAATCAACCTCACCGACGTGGTCCGCGGTCCGCTGCAACGCGCGAACGTCGGCTACTTCGTCGACCAACGGCGCAACGGGCGCGGCCTCGCGACCACGGCCGTTGCGGACGTGGTCGAGTTCGCGTTCGGCGAGGTCGGCCTGCATCGCGTCGAGGCGGGCACGTTGCCGGACAACCTCGCCTCGCAGCGGGTGCTGGAGAAGAACGGCTTCGAGCGGTTCGGCTTCGCACGCAAGCTGCTCCTGCTCGGCGGCGAGTGGCGCGACCACGTCCTGTTCGAACGCGTCGCAGACTAGAGGCTTTGGGGATCGACGTCGACGACGACCGTGAGGCCGGCTCGGCGCATGGCCGGTGCAGCGGCCGAGAGCAGCGCGGCGGCGCGGGTCGCGAGCACGCGCGGGCTCGACGTCTTGCCGACGAGCTGCGCGCGGTACCGGCTCCGTAGGCGCAGGAGCGGCGCGGGGCCGAGCAGCTCGGCGTCCCCAAGCTCGCGCTTCAACTCTTCGAGCGCACGCATCGCATCCGCCTCGTCAGGGCCGGAGACGACGATGCGCACGAGATGACGGAACGGCGGGTAGCCGAGCGCGCGCCGCCGCTCGAGCTCGCTCGCGTTGAAGCCGGCGACGTCGTGCCGCGCGGCGTACACGATCGCACGCGCGTCCGGTTGGAAGGTCTGCACGATCACCCGGCCGGGCGCGTCGCGGCCGCTGCGACCGGCGAGCTGCGTGATCAACTGGAAGGTTCGCTCCTCCGCCCGGAAGTCCGGCAGCCCGAGCCCCGTGTCGGCGTCGACGACCGCTGCGAGCTCGACGCCGGGGAAATGGTGCCCCTTCGCGACCATCTGCGTGCCTACGAGGACAGCGCGCTCCGCACGCGAGAACCGCTCGAGCGCGTCGCGCAGGTACTCGGGTTTCTCGACTGCGTCGGCGTCGAGGCGGATCCGCTCGAGCTCGGGTACGTGCTTTGCAAGCTCCCGCTCGAGCTTCTGCGTGCCGGCGCCGATCCGCGCGATGTCTGCGGACCCACACGTCGGGCACGTCTCCCCCATCGCCTCGACCGCGCCGCAGTGATGGCAGCGCAGCGAACGGTCGCCGTGCAGTGTCAGCGCGACGTCGCAGTTCGCACACCGTCGCGTCACACCGCACGCGCGGCAATGCACGGCAGGCGCGACGCCCCGCCGGTTCAGCAGGAGGATCGCCTTGCCGCCGCGCTCGGCGATGCCGCCGAGCTCCGCGAGCAGCGGCGCCGACAGCGGATAGCCCGCCTCGCGCCGCAGGTCGACGACACGCACCGACGGCATCGGGGCCGCAAGACGCCCGCCGAGCTGCAGCCGCTCGAGCTTCTCCCACGACTCCGGGCGCGGCGTCGCCGAGCCGAAGATCGCAACCGCTCCCTCGAGCGATGCGCGCTTCGCGGCGACCGTGCGCGCGTCGTACCGCGGATCCGACTCCTGCTTGTACGACGCGTCGTGCTCCTCGTCGACGCAGATGATGCCGAGAGACGGCACCGGCGCGAAGACGGCGGAACGCGCACCGACGACGACAGGTGCCTCGCCCGACGCGATCCGTTCGCGTTCGTCGCGACGCTCGGCATCCGTCAGCGCCGAGTGCAGCACCGCAACGCGATCGCCGAAACGCTCGCGGAAGCGCCCGAGCGTCTGCGGGGTGAGCGCGATCTCCGGGACGAGCACGATCGCGCCGCGCCCGCGGGCGAGCGCGGCCTCGCACGCACGGATGTAGACCTCGGTCTTGCCGCTGCCGGTCGCACCGTGGAGCAGCAGGTTGCCGCCGGCACCGTCGAGCAACTCGTCGATGCGGGTGAGCACGCGCTCTTGCGGCTCGGACACCTTCTCCGGCGCGGCCTCCGCCGTCATCGCACCGCCTGCGGCCGGCGAGCTCCGGTCACCGCGGCGCTTCGCATTGTGCGGCGCGACGAGCGCGAGCGCACGCGCCGGCGTCGAGCCGTAGTACTCGGCCATCCAGAGCGCGAGATCGACGAGCGCCGGCGGCAGTGTCTCTGCGACGCGCTCCACCGGTGAGGCCTTCACGCCGGCCGGCGGCTGCACCCCTACTTCGGTGACGACGCCGCGGCGGCGCGCGTTTCCGAACCGCACCTCGACGACCGCGCCCTTCTCGGTGCCATCGGGGACCTCATACGTGTACGCCTGCGCCACCGCCCGGGCGGTCACGAGCGGAAAGACGGAGGCGAACTGCGTCACCGAGCGACTGTAGCCATGAGTATGGTCGGCGCCATGCAGCCGTCAGGCGATGCGTCGCAGTTCCACTTCACGCCCGAGCACTACCTCGAGCTGATGCACGCCGAGGTGCCTCGCTATGACGAGCTACAGAACGAGACTGCACGCGCGACCCAGGGCCGACATGTCCGGACGATCCTCGAGCTGGGCGTCGGCACCGGAGAGACGTCTCGCCGCGTGCTCGCGCGCCATCCGGGCGCCAAGCTCACCGGGATCGATGCGAGCGCGGAGATGCTCGCCGAAGCTTCCCTGCCCGGCGCGGACCTGCGTGTCGGGCGTCTCGAGGATGCACTGCCCGACGGCTCCTTCGACCTCGTCGTCTCGTGCCTCGCGATCCATCACCTCGACGGGATGGGCAAGCGCGACCTTTTCGACCGAATCGCCGCGGCGCTCGCTGACGGCGGCACGTTCGTCCTCGCCGACGTGATCGTCCCGAATGATCCTGCTGACGTGGTGACGCCATGCACACCGGGCTTCGACCTCCCTGACCGGCTCGACGATCAACTCAACTGGCTGGCCGCTGCGGGCTTCGACGTCGAAGCGACGTGGGTCCGCGGCGACCTTGCCGTAATGCGCGCCAACCTGGTCAGAACGTAGGGTCAGACCCCAGGAATATGCCCCGCCGAGAGCGCACGGTTCGCTCGCCCACGCCGTCGCGGAGCCGAACTTGTTCGGCGAGAGCAGTGAAGCGCCCGGCCGCGAGCACAACAACCAGAAGGGGGCCCACGGGGAAACTGGTTTCCCCCGTGAAGCAAGCGAAGCGATGCGTCAGCCCACGGGGGAAACTGGTTTCCCGTGAAGCAAGCGGAGCGACGCGTTAGACGCCGGCGGCGCTAACGACGAAGTCCGTCGCGAAGCCGAGCAGCACACCGACGAGCACGAGCCATGTGACGAGCACGGTGTGGCCGTGCTGGCGGTTCACGTGGAAGAGCTCCTGGACGACGTAGAGGATCGAGCCGGCGGCGACGGTGAAGAAGACGACCGACATCGCCTCGCTCGTCCAGCTCTGCCCGAGCAGCGTGCCCAGGAAGGTCGGCAGGCCGCCGATCGTGCCGAGCACCGCGAGGAAGCCCCAGGTAGGCCGCGTTCCCTCGCCGCTCATCGGGCCGCAGATCCCGAAGCCCTCGGTCGCGTTGTGCAGCCCGAAGCCGACGATCAGCGTCACGGCCAGGCTCACCTCGTTGGCGGCGGCGGCCTGGCCGATCGCGAGCCCCTCGCCGAAGTTGTGGACGCCGATGCCGACGGCGATCAGCAGCGCGAGCTGCTTGCCGGGCGTGAGACTGTCGAGCCAGTTGCGGTGCTCGAACTCGTCGGCGGCCGCCGCGCCCGGGCCAACGAGCGTCGACGCGCGCCGGTGCGAGCGCTTGCGCATCCACTCGGAGTAGTAGACGAGGCTCATCAGGCCGAGCGTGAACCCGGCTGCTCCGAGCGACGCGAGCACAGAGAACCGTCCCCAGTGGCGCGCGGTGAGCGCCGCGTCGATCGGATCGACCGCGCCGGTGAGCACGTCCCAGAGCAGGAAGATGAGGATGCCGGTGGCGAGCGCGCTCAGCCCGGCGCGCGTCGCAGCGTTCAGGCCCTTGATCCGCCCGACGGGGAGACCGAGAAAGATCGTCGCGCCGGCGATGGCGCCGAGGATGAGAACGTGGCCGGTGGACATAGCGTGTAAGGGCGCCCTTACACGGGTCCCAAACGGCACTATAGCCGGAGATGGCGCCAGGACACTCGGTCGACGACTACCTCGAGACGATCTATTTCCTCGCGTTTCCGATCGGCGAGTACACCCCGCACGGCACCGGCTCCCCGCCGCTCGCTTCCCGGGTGGCCGAGATGCTCGGGGTGTCGCGCGCCTCGGCGGGCGAGATGCTGAAGCGGCTCGAGGGCGACGGCTTGATCGAGCGCGGCGTCCGCAAGGAGGCTCTGCTGACCGACTCCGGCCGCGTTCGCGCCGAGCACGTCGTGCGGAAGCACCGGCTGATCGAGCGCCTGCTCACCGACTTCATGGGCTACACGGGCGCCGAGTCGCACGAGCGTGCCGACCTGCTCGGCGACACGTTCACCGACGAGATGATCGAACGCATCGACGAGAAGCTCGGGCATCCCGACCGCTGTCCGCACGGCTGGCCCGTCGACACCGACGTCGAGCAACTCGAGAACCTCGAGCTCGCACCGCTCGCCACCCTCGGCGCGGGCACGAGAGCCACGATCGTCCGGCTTGCCGAGCACGACGGCGACCTCCTGCACTGGTTCTACGACCAGGGGCTCGTTCCGGGTCAGGAGATCGAGATGCGCAGCGCGCAACCGGCTGCCGACCAGTTCACGATTCGGCTGATCGACGGCGAGACGCCGGACGGCGAGCGCGCGATCTCCGAGAAGGCCGCCGCCGGCCTTTTCGTAAAGCCGCTTCGCTAACGCTCGCTTCACGGGGGAAACCATGTTTCCCCCGTGGGCCCCCTTCTTCCTGTGCTCGCGGCCGGGCGCGTCACTGCTCTCGCCGAACAAGTTCGGCTCCGCGACGAAAACCGCTAACCGGCTAGACCGCGGCGACTGAGCTCGTCGGCAGCGGCGTCGATGCGGTCGTCTGCCACGCGGCCGTCGAGCCAGGCTGCGATCTCCGCCAAACCGTCGTCAAGCTCGACCTCCGGCTCGTAGCCGAGCGTCGTGCGCGCGTGCGCGATGTCGGCGTAACAGTGGCGGATGTCGCCGAGGCGGTACTCGCCCGTCAGCTCGGGCTCGATCTGCTTGCCGATCGTCGCCGCGAGCTTCTCGCCGATCTCGCGCACGGTGACGCTCGAGCCGCTGCCGACGTTGAGCACGCCGCCGTCGGCGCCGTCCCGCTCGAGCGCGAGCGCGAAGGCACGCGCGACGTCGTGCACCGAGACGAAGTCGCGCCGCTGGAGGCCGTCCTCGTACACGCGCGGTGGGCGATCGTTGAGGAGGCGCGCCGCGAAGATCGCCAGCACCCCGGTATAGGGGTTCGACAGCGCCTGACGGGTGCCGTAGGTGTTGAAGAGACGAAGCGCAACCGTCGGAATGCCGTACGCGCTTCCGCAGACGAGACACGCACGCTCCTGGTCGTACTTCGTGAGCGCATAGATCGACGAGAGCAGCAGTCGCTTCGTTTCCGGCGTCGGCGCGGGCTCGAGCCCCGGTAGCTCCCACTCCCGCCGCTCGAGCTGCTCGC
>DATEXK010000293.1:0-6790 GCA_035257065.1 Gaiellaceae bacterium
TTGCTCGGCGAGAGCAGTGACGCGCCCGCCGCGAGCACAGAGACAGAAGGGGGCCCACGGGGGAAACTGGTTTCCCCCGTGAAGCAAGCGGAGCGATGCGTCAAGAAGGGGGCGCACGGGGGAAACTGGTTTCCCCCGTGAAGCGAGCGAAGCGAAGCGTTACTGGCGGTAGCCGAGCCGCGCAGAGATGTCCGCCGCTGCGGCGCGCAGGGTCGGGCTGAGGCGCGCGACGAGGTCTTCCATCGACACCATCGAGCTGTGCACCGCGAGATTGATCGCCGCGACCGCGACGGCGTCGCGACTCAGGATCGGGGCCGCGATCGAGCGCAGGCCGTACGCGAGCTCCTCGTTGTTGATCGCGAAGCCGTCCTCGCGCACGCGTTTCAGCTCGAGCAGGAACGCCGCGCGTGACGTCAACGTGTTCGGGCCACGGCGTGCGAAGTCGATCCGGGCGAGCGTGGCCCGCTGCGTGGCCTCGTCGAGGAATGCGAGCATCACCTTGCCGAGCGACGTGCAGTAGGCCGGCAGGCGCGAGCCGACGTGCAGGTTGAGGTCGATCTCACGCTGGCCGGCGCGCGCGCTGCGGCTTCGCTCGACGTAGACGATGTCGAGGCCGTCGAGGATCGCCATGTTCACCGTGTAGCCCGTCGCGTCGCTCAACTCCCTCAGATGCGGCGCGGCGACCTCGCGCAGCTCCATCGAGTTGATCGCCGAGAACCCGAGGTCGAGCACACGGGGACCAAGGCGGTACTTCTTCGTCGCGGCGTCCTGCTGGAGGTAGCCGAGCGAGGCGAGCGTGGCGACGTAGCGATGCGTCGTCGACCGGCTGAGCCCGATGTCACGGCCCAGCTCGCTCACGCCGAGGAGTGGCCGTCCGGAGCGGAACGCGGATAGGATCGCGAGGCCGCGCTCGAGCGACTGCGAGTACGTCGAGCCGGACCCGGGAGCGTCTTCCTGGACAGGCGGCGAGAGGGGCTCGCTCATTCCGGTCATTAGAACAGCATCTTAATAACTGGACAAGCTTTGACAGATTGTTCGAGTATGCGGAACGCAAGTCTTGACAGGCGAGACGTTTAGGGCGTACGTTCGACCTGGCTGCTCCGCTGTCCTGAACCGGTGCGAGTCGAGCCCTCGAGGAGGATGCATGCCGCCGTGGAGGCGATTCGCACGCTCACCGGCAGCCACGCCGGGGAAGCCATGAAGATCACTGCGGCCGTCGTCGAGCGCGCGGGGGCGCCCTTCGTGCTCCAGGAGCTCGAGCTGGGCGAGCTCCGGGACGACGAGGTCCTCGTCAGGAACGCCGCGTCCGGGATCTGCCACACGGATCTGATCTGCCGCGACCAGCTGTACCCCGTGCCCTTGCCGGCCGTGCTCGGGCACGAGGGCGCCGGCGTGGTCGCGGCGGTCGGTCGGAGCGTCACGGCGTTCGCGCCCGGCGACCGTGTCGGAATGAGCTACGACTCCTGCGGGCACTGTCCCGCGTGCTCGAGGGCGCTCGGCGTCTACTGCCACGCGTTCTTCGAGCACAACTTCGCGGCGTCGCGCCCGGCGGACGGCTCGAGCGCGCTCTCGCGCGACGGCGAGGCCGTCCACGCGCACTTCTTCGGACAGTCGAGCTTCGCAACCCACTCCGTCGCGCGCGAGCGCAACATCCTCGCGCTCGACGACGCGATTCCCTTTGACGTCGCAGCGCCGTTCGGCTGCGGGATCCAGACGGGCGCGGGCTCCGTGCTGAACGTCATGCGGCCGCCTGCGGGCAGCAGCATCGCGGTGTTCGGGGCGGGAGCCGTCGGCCTGGCGGCGGTGATGGCCGCGCAGATCGCCGGTTGCACGACGATTATCGCGATCGACATCCGCCCGAACCGGCTCGAGTTTGCGCGGGAGGTGGGGGCGACGCACGTCGTCGACTCGTCCCAGACCGACGCCGTGGCGGCGATTCGCGCCCTGACCGGCAGCGGCGTCGACTTCTCCCTCGAGGCGACCGGCGTGACGGACGTGCTGCGCATGGCCGTCGACTCCCTCACGCCGATGGGCGTGTGCGGCGTCGTCGGGGCGCCCGCGTTCGGCGCCGAGGTCGCACTCGACGTCAACACGATCCTCACCGGCGGCCGCGTCGTTCGCGGCATCGTCGAGGGCGAAAGCGTCCCCTCCGAGTTCCTGCCACAGCTCGTCGAGCTCTGGCGCACGGGCAGGTTCCCCGTGGACCGCATGATGACGTACTACGACTTCGACCAGATCGATCAGGCGGCCAAGGACGCCGAGGCCGGCCTGGTGATCAAGCCCGTTCTTCGGATCGGCTAGCGCAAGGAGGAAGCACCATGGCGACCACAGCAAACCCAGTGCACGAGGCGAAGCAGTTCATCGGCGGCGCGTGGGCCGATGCCGCAGACGGCGCGACCTATGAGGATCGCGACCCGTACAACGACGAGGTCGTTGCGATCGTGCCGGCCGGAGGCGCAGACGACGCGCGCCGTGCGATCGACGCTGCGAGCGCAGCGCTTCCCGCCTGGGCGGCATCGACGCCGGCCGAGCGGCAGGCCATCTTCCTCAAGGCCGCCGACATCCTCGAAAGCCGCGGGGATGAGGTCGTCTCGATGCTCGCGCGCGAGACCGGGGCCACGTTCGGCTTCGCGATGTTCCAGATGCATTTCGTGCCGGGCCTCTTCCGGCAGGCGGCGGCGGTCGGTTATCAGCCCATCGGGCAGATCCTGCCGTCGGACAATCCCGGCACATTCGCGATGGGTGTGCGCAAGCCGGTCGGAGTCGTCGCCGCGATCGCGCCGTGGAATGCGGCGCTGATCCTCTCGGCGCGGTCGATCGCGGCCCCGCTTGCGCTTGGCAACACGGTCGTGCTCAAGCCGTCCGAGTGGTCGCCCGTGTCCGGGGGGCTGCTCTGGGGCGAGATCTTCGCCGAGGCGGGGCTGCCCGACGGCGTCCTCAACATCGTCACGCACGCTCCCGGTCAGGCGGCCCCGATCGGCGATGAGCTCGTGTCGAATCCCGCCGTGCGCAGGATCAACTTCACCGGCTCGACGAACGTCGGCCGCAAGCTCGCCGAGGCGGCCGGCCGGCACCTGAAGAGGGTCGTACTCGAGCTCGGCGGCTACAACCCGGTGATCGTGCTCGCGGACGCGGACGTGGACTATGCGGTCAACGCCACTGCCTTCGGCGCTTTCCTTCATCAGGGGCAGATCTGCATGTCGGCGCGCAAGGTGTTCGTCGAGCGGGCGATCGCCGACGAGTTCGTCGAAAAGCTCACCGCCAAGGCGAACGGTCTCAAGGCCGGCGACCCGAAGGAGCACGACACGATCATCGGTCCGCTGATCAACGCGGATGCGCTGGCGATGGTCAAGGGCCGAGTCGACGACGTGGTCGCAAAGGGTGGGCGTGTGCTCGCCGGCGGCGAGGCCGTCGGGCCGTGCTATCAGGCGACCGTGATCACCGACGTGCCGGCGGACTCGGAGTTCGCGAAGCACGAGACGTTCGGCCCGGTGCTTGCGGTCGAGATCGTCGACAGCGCCGACGAGGCGATTGCCCGCGCCAACGACACGACTTACGGGCTGAGCGCGGGCATCATGACGACCGATGCCGATCGCGGGATGGCGCTTGCGCAGCGGCTCGACTCGGGGATCGTCCACATCAACGAGCAGCCGGTGGGAGATGAGCCGCAGATGCCGTTCGGCGGCGTCAAGGACTCGGGCTGGGGCCGCTTCGGCGGGCAGGCCGTCATCGACGAGTTCACCGAGCTGCGGTGGATCACCGTCCAGAGCGGATCTCATCCCTATCCGTTCTAGGCCTCGCGCATGATCGTCCCACTCCGCGACGCGATCCGTGACCTCGTGCGCGACGGCGACACCGTCGCGCTCGAGGGCTTCACGCACCTGATCCCGCACGCTGCGGGCCACGAGGTCGCACGCCAGGGCAAGCGGGAGCTGACGCTCGTGCGCATGACGCCGGACGTCGTCTATGACCAGCTGATCGGGATGGGGTGCGCGCGGAAGCTCCTGTTCTCGTGGGGCGGCAACCCGGGCGTCGGCTCACTGCACCGCCTGCGGGACGCCGTCGAGAAGGGCTGGCCGTCCGCACTCGAGATCGAGGAGCACTCGCACGCGGGCATGGCCGCTGCATACGCCGCCGGCGCCGCGAATCTGCCTTTCGGCTTGCTGCGCGGCTACCGCGGCGACCTGTCGGCGCACACGCGCGTCGAGACCGTGACGTGCCCGTTCACCGGCGAGGAGCTCGCAGCGGTTCCGGCGCTTCGGCCCGACGTCGCCGTCGTCCACGCGCAGCAGGCCGACCTCCGGGGCAACGTCCAGCTGTGGGGGATCCTCGGTGTGCAAAAGGAGGCGGTGCTCGCTGCGTCGCGGGCGATCGTGACGGTCGAGGAGGTCGTGAACGAGCTCCAGCCGAGGCCCGGTGCGATCGTGCTGCCGAGTTGGGTGATCGACGCGGTGTCGCTCGCGCCCGGTGGTGCACATCCGTCGTATTCGCATGGGTACTACGACCGCGACAACGACTTCTATGTCGCCTGGGACGAGATCAGCCGCGATCGCGATCGCTTCCGCGCGTGGATGCAACGACACGTGCTCGACACGGCCGACATCACCGAGTACCACGCGAGCCTCGCGGCGGAAGTGGCCACGGCGTGAGCACGAACGGCGACGGCGGCTTTTCCGCGGACGAGATGATGGCGGTCGAGGCCGCACGCCGGGTTGCCGACGGCACGGTCTGCTTCGTCGGGATCGGGCTGCCGAGCCTCGCCGCAAACCTCGCCCGCCGCACGCACGCACCGGATTGCGTGCTCGTGTACGAGAGCGGCACGATCGGCGCGAAGCCCACCAAGCTGCCGCTCTCGATCGGCGACGGTGAGCTCGCCGACACCGCCGACACGGTTGTGTCCGTGCCGGAGATGTTCGCCTACTGGCTGCAGGGCAATCGCATCGACGTCGGCTTCCTCGGTGCAGCGCAGATCGACCGGCACGGGAATCTGAACAGCACCGTGATCGGCGACTACAACCACCCGAAGGTTCGGCTGCCGGGCGGCGGCGGCGCGCCGGAGATCGCAACGGGCGTGCGCGACGTCTTCGTGATGCTCCGCCAGACGCCGCGTTCGTTCGTCGAGCGCCTCGACTTCACGACGAGCGTCGGCGACCGCGTCCGCGTCGTCGTCACCGACCTCGGCATCCTCGAGCCGCACGACGGCGAGCTGACGCTCGTCGGCGTGCATCCGGGCGTCGACGTGGAGGACGTCCGCGCGGCGACGGGGTGGGACCTGCGGATCGCAGGGGACGTCCGCATCACCGATCCGCCGAGCGACGTCGAGCTCTCGGCGCTTCGCACCCTCGAACCGAAAGGACGCGCGTGACCGACGTGGATTCGCCGATCGTTCTTCCCGACGATCCGAGCTTCGGCCCGGAGGTTCAGGTTGACTACCCGGGCTACCGCTCGACGCGCTGGCGCGCGCCCGACCATCCGCTCGTGACGCTCCCGGAGGATCTGCACGATCCCGCGGGCCCCGTGTTCGGCGAGCGCACCGTCGGCGAGCACGACCACGACCTGACGGTGCAGCACGAGGGCGAGCCGCTCGGCGAGCGGATCGTCGTGACGGGTCGCCTCCTCGACGTCGACGGCCGGCCGCTGCAGGGCGCGCTCGTCGAGGTGTGGCAGGCGAACGCCGCGGGCCGGTACCGGCACGAGGTCGACCAGCACCCGGCGCCGCTCGACCCGAACTTTGCGGGCGCCGGCCGCTGCCTCACCGACGACGACGGGCGCTATCGCTTCATCACGGTCAAGCCGGGCTCCTATCCCTGGGGGAACCACGAGAACGCGTGGCGGCCCGCGCACATCCACTTCTCGGTCTTCGGGCCGTCGTTCACGCAACGGCTTGTGACCCAGATGTACTTCCCCGGCGACCCGCTCTTCGAGTTCGATCCGATCTTCCACTCGGTGCGCGATCCGAAGGCGCGGGCACTGCTCATCTCGCGGTTCGACCTGGCCACGACGACGCCTCAATGGGCGCTCGGCTACCAGTGGGACATCGTGCTCGGCCGGGGCGGTGCCGGCACCACGCCGTTCGAGGAGGATCACGCATGACGCTCGGTCACACGCCGTCGCAGACCGTCGGGCCGTACTACGCGATCGGCCTCTGCAGGCGAACCGACAACGAGCTCGTCGCGCCGGACGCGCCGGGCGCACTCGAGCTGACAGGCAGGCTGCTCGACGGTCAGGGCGAGCCCGTCGTCGACGGGATGATCGAGGTCTGGGACGCGGTCGGCGGTCGCTGGGGCCGCAGCGGCACCCATCCCGAGGGGCAGTACTCGTTCGTCGTGGCGAAACCCGAAGCGGAGGACGGCCGGGCGCCGCGCCTCGACGTCTTCGTCTTCGCGCGTGGGCTGCTTCGGCATCAGCTGACGAGGGTCTACTTCCCCGACGAGCCTGAGGCGAACGCCGCCGATCCGGTGCTTTCGGTGCTCGGTGAGCGCGAGCGGCAGACGCTGGTCGCCCGGCAGCAGGGTGCCTCCTTGCTGTTCGATATCACCATGCAGGGCGATTCGGCGACCGTGTTCTTCGCTCATTGAGCACGTTCGGCGCGCTGTTCGTGCCCGCGCCTCTTCGTGAGGCGGTCTCGGACGCGGCGTGGCTCGCCGGAATGGTCGACGTCGAGCGGGCGCTCGTGAACGCCGCTGCGCGCGCCGGCGTCGTGCCGGCCGACGCTGCGGCCGCGGTGGCCGCGCAATGCGATCCGGCGTTCTACGACATCGAGCAGTTGTGCGAAGAGGGCCGCGCCGCG
>DATEXK010000294.1:0-3301 GCA_035257065.1 Gaiellaceae bacterium
CCGCCTCGTCCACGACGCCGCATCGCTTGCGGCGCTGTGCGAGGTCGCGGAGGAGACGGCCGGCGGCGGCGACCTCGCCGAGCTGCGGGCCACGCTCGCCGACCTGCGCGAGCGCGAGGCCCCGGAAGGGATCGAGGAAGCCGAGCAGGCGGCGCTCGAGCTCGAGCAGACGCTCCAGCCGGAGCCGCGGCTCGCCACGACGGCCTATCTCGACGCGCTCGGCGTCGCGTCCCGCCGACTCGAGCGCTCGCTCGGCGAGGAGTCGGGCTCGCCGTTCGCCGCGGCGCTCCAGCAGTCGATGACCGCCGTCGAGGAGCTCGCCGCGGAGGTCGAGCGACGGTACAAGGGTCCCCTGATCTAGAATTCGGGGCATGGAAGGCGGCGGTAT
Organism: Gaiellaceae bacterium; assembly: GCA_035257065.1. Taxonomy (GTDB): domain Bacteria; phylum Actinomycetota; class Thermoleophilia; order Gaiellales; family Gaiellaceae; genus Palsa-739. The sequence goes on from DATEXK010000294.1 coordinate 389, forward strand.
GGGATTCCCCTTCGGCGGCGACCCCGAGGATCTGATGCGGGGCCTGCGCGAGTTCGCCGAACAGCAGGCGGAGAGCGTGCAGGAGGCGCAGCGCGAGCAGTTCGCCACGCTGACGCTGAACACCGCCGTCGAGCTGACGTCCGCGGCCCTCGCGCAGCTGCAACCGCAGGGCGGCGTCGACGAGCAGGCAATCGCGCTCCGCGACGCCATGCGCCTGCTCTTCCCCGAGGCGGTGGCGCTCGTCAGTGCCGCACGCCAGGGCTTCATGCGCGAGACGTAACGGTCCCCAGCCTACAATCGCGCTGCCCGTGACGCTGCTCGACCGAGCCATCGTCAGTCTGCTCCCCGCCGTTCCGCGACCGGTGGTGCAGCTGTTCTCCGCGCGCTACATCGCCGGTTCGACGCCGGCCGACGCGGTGCGCGTGGTGAGGCAGCTGAACGCCGACGGGAAGCTCGCGACGATCGACGTGCTCGGCGAGGAGATCACGCACGAAGAGGAAGCGCGCACAATCGCTCAGGCGTACTGCGACGTCTTCGACGAGATCGAGCGCCAGCGGCTCGACTCGAACGTCAGCGTCAAGCTCACGGCGCTCGGGCTCGGTCTCTCATACGACACGTGCCGCGCAAACCTCGAGGACGTCGTGCGCCGAGCCGCGGAGAACCACAACTTCGTGCGCATCGACATGGAGGACTCGTCGACCACCGACGACACGCTCCGGCTCTATCGCGAGCTTCGCGACGCCGGGCACGAAAACCTCGGCGTCGTGCTGCAGGCGCGCCTACGGCGCACGTTCGACGACGTCCACGCACTCGCCGACCTGCGACCGAACGTGAGGCTCTGCAAGGGCATCTACATCGAGCCGGCGGCGATTGCATTCACCGATGCCGACGCGATCCGCGCCAACTTCGTGCGTTGCCTCGACGCGCTGCTCGACGCGCGCGCATACGTCGCAGTTGCTACGCACGACGAATGGCTGATCGGGCAAGCAGTGCACATGGTCGGCGAGCGGGGCCTCGAGCGCGACGACTACGAGCTCCAGACCCTCCTCGGCGTGCGCGAGAAGCGCGCGAGCGAGCTCGTCGCCGCGGGCCACCGGTTGCGCGTCTACACGCCCTTCGGCGAGCGGTGGTACGCGTACTCTCTGCGACGGCTCCAGGAGAACCCCGCGATGGCCGGGACGATCGCGCGCGCCACCGTCGGCCGGTTCTTCGGCCGCGCCGCGTGATCTGGGTCAAGGCGGAGGGCTGTCGCGTCTGGGGGCGTGACGCGCGGCGTCAGAGCAGCGAATTGACGGCGCGAATCAGGCCGATGGTCGGCAGCGGCGGGTTGAGCGCCACATAGCGCGGTGTCCAGCTCGTCGGCTGGAACTTGTCGAGGTAGGTCGTGAGCGTCCGGAAGTGGTAGCGGGTGTCGAAGAGCGAGATGGCCGGTGCGGCAGCGTGGAAGAAGATGCGAGCGCGGCCGTCGAGTTGCGCCTCCGAGCCGCGCAGCGGGGCAACGTCCATCCACGCGCACTCGGCTCCGTCGGCCGCGAGGATGCGGAGCGCTTCGACGACGACGGCCTCGGTCGCGCCCATCGGGGCGTCGGGTCGACGGATCAGATCCTCCAGGAACCAGCCGTTCGCGGCTCGAACGGGCGCGCAGGCGAGCAGTGCCTCCACCCGTCCGTCGCAGAGCGCGAGGAAGAGCTGCTTCTCTCGGGTGAGAGTCAGCGGCGAGGTGCGGAGGAACGAGCTCGTGGGAGGGCGGCCGAGGCCCCTCTCCCAGGCTGCCATTGCGTCGAGCACGAGCCTCTCGTCGGCCGGCTCGTACGGTCGCACCCGTACGCCGGCGCGCTTCGCCTTGTTGAGACACCACCGGAGCCGCTTGCCCGGGTCGCCGCGCGGTGGTTGCCACTCGTTGAGCGCGAAGAGTGGTTGCTCGCCGATCTTGAGCACCCCGTAGCCACGCTCGAGCGCATGCGTAGCCGTCTCTCTGCCGACAAGTAGGAGGCAGATGCGCTTCTTCCGGTCGCGCAGGAAGGTTGTCGCCTCGTCCAGGAGCAGGCCCGACGCTTGCGTCGACGCGAGCGGCTCGCTCCAGACGATCGCGACTCCCTTGCGCTCGAGATAGACGATCGCACCCTCGGCTGCCTCGCCAAAGACGTACTGCCACGGCGCGTCGTAGCGGATGCAAAACGAGAGCGGGTCGCGGCCGAAGCGCGCCAGCAACTCCTCGACCCGGCCGCGTCGGTCGAGGGTCGCTGTCGCAGCGTGCACCGACAGACCATATGCGCGCCGGGACGTTCCTATCGAGGTCCTGTCTGCCCATGACCGGCGGCGGCCGACGACAACCGGCTCGCGTGCGCGGCCCTTCTCGTCCCGCTCGTCGAGCTGCCCGTCTCCTCGACCGGGCGTCGCGGCGTTGAACCGGTTGGCGCCCTGAGGCGTAACCTATGGCGATGTCCACGCTGAGCGGGCTCATCGCAGCGCTCCTGGCGGCTGTCGCACCGTCTGCGACCGCGCATCGGCCGGTCGTACAGGCCGTGCATGTCACGGCGCCCGCGCACATCAGCGTGCTTCGCGTCTCCGGATCGGCAGCGGACAGGCGCACGCGCACGTGCAACGCGCGCGGCTCGAACAGTCGAGCGAGCCGCGTCGAGAAACAGCTCGCCCCGGTCGCGTGCGAGCAGCCGCCCCGCTCGAAGGTGATCCTCACCTTCGAAGGCGGCCTGTTCGGCAACGGGCACTAGCGCGCTTCGGGCGAGAGGAGCCTCGCGCAGCCGAACGCCGCCTCATTTGCCGTAGGTTGGTGTCGCTATGTCGAGCTGGTACGAGGCTTGGGCGGATCGGTACGCGGAGTGGTCGGCTGACGTGACTGCTGACGTCCCGTTCTACGTCGCGCTCGCCCGTGAGGCTGACGGGCTACTGGTC
>DATEXK010000295.1:0-2078 GCA_035257065.1 Gaiellaceae bacterium
GGCGGCGGCGCGGGCATGGCCGCCGCTCGCGACGAGCGGAGGACGGCCGTGAGCAGAGCCGAGACGTTGACCCCGGCCGCGATCGGCGTGCGCGACGTCGTCGACGCCCATCACCACATCTGGCGGATGGCCGACATGCCGTGGCTGCAGGGCCCGATGATCCCGAGGATCTTCGGCCCGTACGAGCCCGTGCGCCGCGACTACCTCGTCGACGAGTACGTGCGCGACGCGACGGCGGAAGGCATCGACGCCGGCGTCTACGTGCAACCGAACTGGGCGCTCGACCGCGTCGTCGACGAGATCCGGTGGATCCAGGCCGTACACGAGGCGAGCGGCTGGCCGCATGCGGTCGTCGGCTCGGCCGACCTGTTCGATCCGGGTGCGGGCGCCGTCTTCGAGCAGCAGCGCGCACTCTCCCCGCTCATGCGCGGCACGCGGCTGCAGCTGCACTGGCACGAGGACGAGCGCTTCCGCTTCGCCTCCGGGCCGGCGCGCATGCACGACGACGTGTTCCGCGCCAACATCGGGCTGCTCGCCGGCCTCGGCTGGCTCTTCGAGCTGCAGGTGTTCCCCGGCCAGATGGCCGATGCGGCGCGCTTCGTCGCGGACTTCCCCGACACGACGTTCGTGCTCGTGCACGCGGGGATGCTCGAGAGCGCCGATCCCCGGCACGTGACGCCGTGGCGCGCCGGGCTCGAGCTGCTCGCCCCGCTCCCGAACGTGATGGTGAAGCTCTCGGGGATCGGGACGTTCGTCCACCGCGTCGACGAGGACCTGATTCGCCTCGTCGCGACGACGTCGGTCGACCTGTTCGGCGCCGAGCGCTGCATGTTCGGCAGCAACTTCCCGATCGAGAGCATCTGGACCGACTTCCACACCCTCGTGCAGACGTGGCTGCGAGTGCTCGCGGATCTCCCGGTCGACGACCGGCGCGACGTGCTCGGCCGCACGGCCCGCCGCGTCTACTCGCTGCCGGAGCCGGTGGGATCGTGATGAAGCGGGCTGCGCTACCGGGCGTCGAGCGCGCTGTCGAGCGCGTTGCGCATGTGGTCCAGGTGCGCGAGCATCGCCTCGCGCGCGGCGAGCGGGTCTCGGGCCTCGAGCGCCTTCACGATCTGCACGTGGTCGCGATGGGCCTGCGTCCGCACGGCGGGACGCTGCGAGGTCACGGCCCGGGACTCGCGCGCAAGGTGCCCGACGCTCTCGAGGAGCGCGATGAGGAGCTCGTTGTGGGACGCCCGGTGAATCGTGCGGTGGAACTCGATGTCGAGCTTCATGAACCGCTTGAGGCTGCCTTGCGCGGCGCGCAGCTCCGACAGGAGCCGGTGGAGCTCCGCCAGCTCGTCGTCGACGATGTGCTCGGCCGCAAGCTGGATCGCGCCCGATTCGAGGATGCGCCGCACGTCGAAGAGCTCGCGCAGCACCTCGCTGTTGAGGTTCACGATCAGCACGAGCGGCTCGACGATCCGTGCCGGGTCGAGGTCGCTGACGAACGTCCCGGCGCCCTGCCTCGCCTCGAGGATGCCCATTGCCGTGAGCGCGGCGATGCCCTCACGCAGCGTCGGCCGGGAGACGCCGAGCATCTCGATCAGCTGCCGCTCGGCCGGGAGCTTCTCGCCGGGCTTGAGCGCGCCGCTGACGATCAACCGCGTGATCTGCTCGCGTGCGTCGGAGACGATCGAGCGGCGCGCAACGGGGGTCAGGCCGCTGGCGGTCATGTGGCGCGAGCATACCAGAGTCTGCAAATGGACAGACCATCTAAATGGCTTGACATCTATACAACTCGGGCATATCCTCGCCCCATGCGCGGTTCCACGACGAACCGGGCGGGCCGATGACCCAACTGGGCGCGAGCACGTATCTCTGGGCGTCGCCGTTCGGCGACGATCGCCTGGATCTGTTCGCTCATGCCGGCGAGCTCGGCTGCGACGTCCTCGAGATCTGCATCGAGGATCCTTCCCTCGTCACGGCGGCGGCGGTCGTCGCGGCGGCGGAGAGCTCCGGCGTCGCCGTCTCCGTCTGCGGTGCCTTCGGTCCGCAGCGCGATGTCTCCCACGACGACCCGGCGCTGCGGCGCG
>DATEXK010000296.1:0-2081 GCA_035257065.1 Gaiellaceae bacterium
TCCCCGCCGTTCGCCCGTTCTCGCTCACCGCCGCTCTGATCGCCGTGCTCGGCTACGCGATCGTGTCGCGCGTCGTGTTCGAGGTCAGCAACGGCGCAGTACTCCCCACTCAGCTCGTGCTCGTGCCGATGCTGTTCACGCTGCCGCCGCGAGGCGTCCCGCTCGTGGTCGCCGCGGGCATGCTGCTCGGCCAGGCGCCCGACTTCGCCCGAAAGCGGCTCCCGCTCAGCCACATCCCGATTCAGATCGCCAACGCGACGCACGCGTTGGGACCCGCCGTCGTCCTCGCGCTGGCCGGCACGGAGGCTCCGTCGTGGCGGCACACGCCCGTGTACCTCGGCGCGCTCGCGGCGCAGTTCGCCGCCGATCTCATTCCCGGCACGATCTATTCGCGGGTGGCCTGGGGCGTTCCGGTCGCCCAGCACGCGCGGTCGATGCGCGTCGCGGTCTTCGTCGACGCCGCACTCGCGCCCGTCGGACTCGCGGTGGCCATCGCCGCGCACGGCAGCGCCTGGACGATGGTCGTCGTCCTTCCCCTCGTCGCCCTGTTGAAGTTCTTCGCACGCGAGCGCCAGGTTCGGATCGACCATGCGCTCGAGCTCTCGACGGCGTACCGCGGCACCGCGATGCTGCTCGGCGACGTGATCGAGGCGGACGACGAGTACACGGGCACGCACAGCCGTGACGTCGTCGAGCTCGTCGTCGCGGTCGCCGCCAAGCTCGATCTCGACCCGCGACAGCGTCAGCGCGTGGAGCTCGCCGCCCTGCTCCACGACGTGGGCAAGGTGAAGATCCCGCCCGAGATCATCAACAAGCCGGGACCGCTCGACGACGCAGAGCGCGCGCTGATGAACACGCACACGCTCGTCGGGCAGCAGATGCTCGAGCAGATCGGCGGCCTGCTCGGCGACGTCGGCAACGTCGTCCGCTCGTGCCACGAGCGCTGGGACGGCGCGGGCTATCCGGACGGCCTCGCCGGCGAAGCGATCCCGCTCGCTGCGCGCATCGTCTGCGCGTGCGACGCGTGGAGCGCGATGACGACCGACCGCGCCTATCGTAAGGCGCTTCCGGACGAGCTCGCCCTGACGGAGCTCCGGGCGTGCGCGGGCACGCAGTTCGACCCGCGCGTGGTCGAGGCGCTCGTCGCCGTGCACGAGCGATAGGCGCTCCACACGCCCGCTAGGGTGGCCGCGTGGAAGCCTTCGCCGCCGATCGGTACCTCGTCGATCAGCTCACCCAGCCGGTCGCGACGCTGTACCGCGTCACGCCGCTCGCTGCGGGCGCCTCGCCGGCCGGGCCGCCCGTCGCATACGTGAGCGAGGCGAAGCCGGCAGACGGAGCGGACATCCGCTTCTACGCCGACGAGCAGGAGACGGAGGATCTCTTCCAGATCAAAGCGCGCAACGTCCTCGATCTCGGCGGCTCGCGCTGCGACGTCTACGCCGGCGAGCGCCAGATCGGGGCGCTCGAGCACCGCGCGTCTCGCGTGCGTTCAACGTGGTACATCCGTGACGCGTCGAATCAGGAGCTCGCGGTCGCCCGCGAGCGAAGCCTGCTCATGGCGATCGTGCGTCGCCTCCCGGGCATCGGCGGCCTGGGAGCGATCTCGACGAACTTCGATCTCCGAATAGACGGCAAAGTGATCGGCAGGCTGGACGGCAAGCTCCCCCTCCGCGATCGGTGCGTGCTCGATGTCTCGGGCGACCGCGAGCACCGACTCGACCGGCGGCTCGCCGTCGCACTCGTCATCGGACTCGACGCACTCCAGAATTAGCACGCGCGTCGTCACCGTCGAGCAGGCGCGCCGGATCGCGGTGCGCGCACAGCTGCTCGACGGCTCGGCGCGCACGGTGCTCGACACGATCCACCACATCGGGTTCCTCCAGATCGACCCGATCGCGACGGTGGCGACGCCGCAGCAGCTCGTGCTCTGGAGCCGGCTCGGCGCGTTCGACACCGCGGAGCTCGAGCGCCTGCTCTGGAAGGAGCGGAAGCTATTCGAGTGGAACGCCTACATCTGGCCGATCGAGACGCTGCCGCTGCTTCAGGCACGAATGCGCAGCCCGCAACGCCACGTTCAG
>DATEXK010000297.1:0-5758 GCA_035257065.1 Gaiellaceae bacterium
TCGGCCGCAGCAGCCTGCTCGCTCGCCGCGGCCTGCTCGGCCGCCGCTGCTGCGCGTGCCGCCGCGGTCGCCATCTCCTGTGCGGTGACCTTCTGCTTTCCGGCGGCAACGGCGTCGGCGATCACGCGGGTGATCAGCGCACACGAGCGGATCGCGTCGTCGTTGCCCGGGACGACGTAGTCGGACTCGTCCGGGTCGCAGTTCGTGTCGACGAGAGCCACGACCGGGAGGCCGAGGCGGCGCGCCTCGCGTACGGCGAGCTGCTCCTTCTTCAGGTCGATGATGAACACCGCGTCGGGCTGGCGGCGCATGTCGGCGACGCCGCCGAGGTTCGCCTCCAGCTTCTCGAGCTCACCGGCCATCGAGATGCGCTCCTTCGCCGGGAGCAACTCCATCTGCCCCTCGTCGCGCAGGCGACGAAGCTCGTGCAGCCGCTCGATCCGGTCGGACATCGTCCGCCAGTTCGTGAGCAGGCCGCCGAGCCAGCGGTGGTTGACGTACGGCATGCCGACGCGCTTCGCCTCGTTCTCGACGGCGTCCTGCGCCTGCTTCTTCGTGCCGACGAACAGCACGGTGCCGTTGCGCTCGGCGAGATTGCGGACGAACAGCGCGGCCTCCTCGAGGCGCTCTGCCGTCTGCGTCAGATCGATGATGTAGATGCCCGAGCGCTCGGCAAAGATGAAGCGGCGCATCTTCGGGTTCCAGCGACGTGTCTGGTGGCCGAAATGGACTCCGGCCTCCAGCAGTTCGCGCATGGAGACGACTGCCATGGTGCTCCTTTGTTCGTTGGTTGGGCGCTGCTGCCGGCGGGGCTCGGGGCGCACCGGCCTCAGAGGCCGGCACCGCGCCCGCGGCATTGGATCCGCCGGGGAGAAGGGACTGGAGCCGAAAGTCTAGCCGGAGGGCGTGGAACGGCCGTGGAGCGAGGACAGCGCGAGGCTCATCACCGGCAGCCGATGTCCGAAGCTATGACTCACGTCGTCGCGTATGTGCCTGCCCCCCATCTTCTCGTAGAACCCCACGGCCCCCGGCTCGGACGCCCACTCCAGCGTCTCTGCACCGAGCTCGAGCGCCCGGCGTGCCGCGAACCGGAAGAGCTGCGCCCCCACTCCTCGCCCCATCCACTCCGGTTCGACCCAGAGCTCCTCGAGCACGCCGAGCCCGTCCGCTGGGCGCTTCAGGGCGGCCCAGCCGACGGGCTGCCCGTCGACCTCCGCCACATACGCTTCGACGTCACGCCATTCCTCCGGTGCGAAGGCGAGCCGCTCGGCCCAGGCGCGAAACAGCGCCGCGTCGTACTTCCAATGCGCCCGGGAGCGCACCGTGATCTGCTTCAGCAAGGTGCTCTCCTCGGGCGTGGCGCTCCGGATGGCGACGGTGTCAGCTGCCATGTGCGGTGTCGCTACCGCGCGGCTGCGAGCGCCGCCTCGAGGTCAGCGGGCAGAGGCGACCGCACATCGACCTGCGCACCCGTGAATGGATGCTCGAACGAAAGTCGGGCGGCGTGGAGAAACTGCCGCTCGAGCCCGAGCTCGCCGGGTACCCCGTACGTTCGGTCGCCGGCGACGGGGAGGTCGATCGCGGCGAGGTGCACGCGGATCTGATGCGTGCGCCCCGTCTCGAGCGTGACCTTGAGCAGGGAATGCCGGGCGAGCAGTTCCTCGACCTCGAAGTGCGTCACAGCTTCGCGCGGCGTGTCGGTGTCGAGCGAGTGCCGCTGGGCGTCGCTGCGGTCGCGGCCGATCGGCGCGTCGATCGTGCCCTTGCGCGAGCGGGGCCGCCCGACGACGAGGGCGCTGTATTCGCGTTTGAGCGCACGCACGCGTACGAGCTCCTGCAGCCGCCGGTGTGCCTCCGGCGAGCGGGCGACGACGAGCAGGCCCGAGGTGTCGCGGTCGAGCCGGTGCACGATGCCGGGGCGATCCGGCTCATCGCCTCCTTCGACGTCGTGCGCGAGCAGGCCGTGCACGAGCGTGCCCTGTGCGTGTCCCGGTGCAGGATGGACGACGAGGCCCGCCGGCTTGTCGACGATGAGCAGGTGCTCGTCCTCGTAGGGGACCGAGAGGTCCATCGCCTCCGGCTCGAGCGTGCTCTTCGGAGCCGCCGGCGGCTCGAACTCGATCTCTTCGCCCCCGACGAGCTTGTGGCTCTTCAGGCGAACGCGTCCGTCGACGAGCACGCCGCCCGTTCCGAGTAACCGTTCCGCGACCGCGCGTGAGCCGATCTGCGGCAGTTCGGCGAGGAAGCTGTCGAGTCGCCGGCCGGCGGCGTCGTCAGGGACGTGCAGCCGCATCACGGACGTGCCGTGCCCGGCGCGGCTCCCGCTCTGCGGCAAGCAGCGCAGCCAGGAGGATGACAACGCCGATCACGATGAAGCTGTCGGCGAGGTTGAAGGCCGGCCAGTAACGGAAGTCGAGGAAGTCGGTCACGTACCCGAGCCGCACACGGTCGAGCAGGTTCGAGAGGCTGCCGCCGATCACGAGCCCGAGCGCCACGGGCAGCACCGGGTGCCGCGAGCCGGAGCGCGCGAAGAAGAGGAGCATCCAGGCGACGGCGATCCCGGTGAGCGCGATCACCGCAGCGGTGGCGCTCGCGAAGAGCCCGAACGCGATCCCCGAGTTCTGAACGTGGTGGATCCAGAACGGTCCTATGACGTGAGCTCCCTCGTCGAGCCGCAGATGACTCGTGACGACCCGCTTCGTCAGCTGGTCCGCCGCGAGCGCCGCGAGCACGATCGCGGCGAGGCTCACCCATTGCATCAAGCCGGCGCCGAGCGACCGCTCGGCGATCGACACGGGTGCGAGCCCGTTCTGCATGGAGCCGACGCGAACGTCAGGCAGGCGTGTCTGCTGCTCGTCCGTCGATGCGCGGCCGGTCACGAGCGCCGGTCCTTCCTGCCTCGATCCGGCGCCGCGGCGGACGCCAGACGGCGCTCGACGAGCGCCGGGCCCAGCCCCGTCAATTCGACGATCTTGTCCCTGGCTCCGTGGCCCGACACGAGCACGAGCGTGTTGCGTGGCACGGCGAGCGCCTCGGCAAGCAGCCGCAGCACGGCTTCGTTCGCGCGCCCCTGCTCGGGCGCGGCCGTGACGCGCACCTTCCATGCGTCTCCATGGCGGCCGACGATCTGTGCGCGGCCCGCGCCAGGGCTGACGCGCAGGCGCACTCGGGTGGACGCTGGCGCCATGCGGCGAAGTGTACTTGCGGCCCTAAGGCGGTTTCCTAGGCGGCCTCGGCCTTCGGAGCCTGGGCGGGCGCCCACGTGTCCTCGACCTCTTCGATCCCCTCGAGCGCTGCCCGAAGCTGCGCACGGAGACGGCGCGACTCGGTGGTGAGGCGTTCGTTCTCCGTCCGCGCGTTGCGCTGAACAGCGCGCGCCTCGGCGTGCGCCTCGGCGAGGATCAGGTCGGCTTCACGGCGGGCCTGTTCCTTCATCTCCGCCGACGAACGTTCCGCCGAGACGAGAGTCGTCCGCAGAAGCGCTTCGAGCTCGCGGTAGCGCACGAGATCGGTCTCGAGCTGCTCGATCTTGTCAGCGAGGTCGGCGCGCTCTCGCCAAACGTCCTCGAAGCTCGCGGCGATCTCGTCGAGCAGCCGGTCCATCGCTGCGCGCTTGTAGCCGAAGAGCCCCGTACCCGGAGTCATGTGTCTGATCTCGACTGGTGCGAGTGCCATTTCGTTCTCCCCTCTTAGTGGAACTGATCCAGGATCGTTGCCAGCAGCCGGTCGACGATGATCAGGACGATGATCCCGATCATCGGCGACAGGTCGAGCGGCCCCATCGGCGGGAGCACCCGGCGGAAGAGCCGCAGATATGGCTCCGAGACGTCGTAGAGAAACCGCTGGATCCTGTTCAACGAGGGCGAGTACGGCAGCCGCAACCAACTCGTGATGATGTAGGCAAGGATGACGAGCGTGTAGACGAGGACGAAGGCGTGCACGAACGTCTTCGCCTGGTCGATGGCGTCGGCGAGCAAGGTTACGGTGGCTGTAACGCCCATCCCAGCGCGGTTCGCTGCGGATTGGGCTTTTCCTACAACCGGGGCGCACAGCGCCATTCCGCTAGCCACCTGGTTCGCAACCGGGTCGCCGCTCTGTGCGTCCGACATCGTGTCGCCCGTCGACCCGGTTGCTCAGGAACCAGGTTGCAGACGTTGACGTTGACTGCAAGGGCAAGAGCAACGTCCGTCACCTGGTGCTCGAGCAACCAGGTGAGAGCAGTGCGGATACGGCGAACGTGTCACACCTGGTTGCGACCAGGTGACTGATGGAATGGGGCGCTACGCGCCCCGCTTATTGTTGGTTGAAGAAGCCGCCGCGCTCCAACATCCGCGCGCGCTCCTCCGCGGACACCTCGACGTTCCGCGGTGTCAGCAGGAAGACCTTGTCGGCGACGCGCTGCATGCCGCCGTCGAGCGCATACGTCAGCCCGCTTCCGAAATCGATCAGGCGCTTCGCGAGCTCCTGGTCGGAGCCCTGCAGATTGAGGATCACCGGCACGCCTTCCTTGAAGCGGTCGGCGATCTGCTGGGCGTCGTTGAAGCTGCGGGGCAGCACGAGATGGACGCGCGCGGAGCCGCTCGGGACGCTCTCGACCCCGCGCAACCTGCGCGGCTCGCTGCTTCTCGGCTCACTGCTCCTCGAGGCCGGCGCGGGCCGGAGGACGCTCGTGCGCGCCGCGGGCGCGCCCGATTCCGGGTCGGTCCAATCGTCGAACTCCTCGCGCCCGCGCCGCCGCGGCGCCAGCCGGCGCACGTTCGGCCGGTCGGAATAGACGCGCTGGAGCTCCTCGTCGGTGAGGTAGCCGTCCTCGTCCCAATCCTCTTCCTCGGCGATCCCGAAGTAGACGAGGGTCTTGTTCCAGACGTCGGCGAAGCTCATGCCGCGGAATCTTACTGCGGTCGGCGGTTGCCGAATAACGACGAGCCGACCCTGATGTAGGTCGCGCCCTCCTCGACGGCAACCCGGTAGTCCTGGCTCGTGCCCATCGAAAGCTCGGCCAGGCCGTGCTCCGTCGCGAGCTCGCGCAGGCGGCGGAAGGTCGGTCGAGACGCCTCCGGGTCGTCGGTCGGCGGCGGCATCGTCATCAGGCCACGCACGTCGCTGTAGCACCCGAGGAACGCTTCGAGCTCCTCCGGTGTGACACCCGACTTGGTCGGTTCACCCGAGAGGTTGACCTCCACGAGAGCCGGGATCGTGAGCTTGGCCGCGGCCGACTCCGAGTCGAGCGAGTGGCACAGCTCACAGATCGCGTTGAGCGTCTTCGCCTTGCGGCTCTGCAGATGACCGATGAAGTGCCAGCGGAATGCGTCGCCGTAACGTGCGTGCTTCGCCTCGAGATCCTGCGCGCGGTTCTCCCCGACCACGTCGACCCCGGCGTCGACGAGCATCTGCAGCTCGTCGACTGCGAGGTACTTCGTTGCGACGACGACGGTGACGCCTGACCCGATCTCGTCCTTCAGCGCGGCGTAGCGCTCGGCGATCTGCTCAGACGACGTAGGCAATGACACCCTGACGCCCTGTCTTTCCGCTGTCGCGCCGGTGCGAGAAGAAGCGCACGGCATCGCACGACGTGCAGATGTCGAAGCGATCGACCCGATCGCAGCCGGCGGCGCGCAGGGCGCGCTCTGCGGAAGTCCAGAGATCGAGCTTGCCGTCGTGGACGACGTCGTCGCCGAAGGCCTCGCGGAAGGGCGTCGCGACCTCCTCCCCCACCTCGTAGCAGCACGGGCCGATGCTCGGACCGATCGCCGCCGCC
>DATEXK010000298.1:0-13473 GCA_035257065.1 Gaiellaceae bacterium
CCGAGCAGCGCGAGCGCAATCGAGGCGGCGAGCACGGCGATGCCCGCGGCGCCGGTGAGCACGCTCCGCCTCACGCGCGTCTCCAGGTGAGCGGATGGAGCATCAGCTCGAACGCCGCAGCCAGGAGGGCGATGACCGCGACGAGCGCGACGAGCGGCGCCGTCGAGTCGCCCTGTCGCGCCACGATCAGCCCGGGATCGATCGTCTGCGTCGCTGCCTGCGTGACGAAGACGGCGTTCGGCAGTTGGAGGAATCTCGCGCTCGACTTGGTGCTGCCCGCCGTCGGCGCTCTGATACTGATCACGCGCAGGTCGATCTGCTCCCGCTGATAGTTCGCCACGAGCGACTGCAGCTTCGGCAGGTCGACGACGTCGTCGACGAGGTCGCTGACGAGCAAGACATGACGGCTTCCCGGAGGCCGGTGTCGAAGCATCCTGCGCGCGATGGCGAGCCCGCTCGAGATCACCGTGCCACCGCTGAAGGACGGCGTCCAGGGATACGCCTGCGGCGTTCCGTCGGCGAGCAGCATCAGCCAGCTCCGCAAGGCCGCCGCGGGGGCGGCGACAGGCAGCGCCTCGTAACCGGTGTCCGAGAAGACAACGAGGCCGAGCGGACGATCGCTCCCCCGTGTCAGGCCGAGCAGCGCACTTGCGATGCGCCTCGACGCGGAGCGTGTGCTGCCGGACAGGTCGATGACGACGACCGTGCTCCCGCTGTCCGGCAGCACGTTCGTGGCAGACCGTCCGCTTCGCGAGAACAGCACGGCGGCCGACGCCAGTGCGATGAGGGACACTGCGAGCACCGCCCAGTGCAGTCGGGTACGCCGCGCGAACGCCGAGAGGGACCCGGCATCGGCGAGCGGCAGCAGGCGCCTGCTCATCGCTCCACCACCGCGTGGGCCCGCCGCACCAGGTCGGAGATCGTCTCGGGGCCCGGCTCCTGCGGCGCCCAGGCGAGCACGCGGCTCTCGAAGCTCAGCGGCTCGTCCAGCGGCTCGAGCTCGCGGGCGAGCTGCTCGAGCGCGCCGCGGCGGCGGCCGGCGTCACCGTTCGCGCTGCCGTTCGACAGCTCGCGGAGGATGCGCTCGAGCGGTGTACCGCGACGCCGTGCGAACGCGAGCGAGGGCAGGACTGCCCTGGCCACCAAACCGAGGCCGCCGAGCGCGCCGGCGAGCGCGACCGCGATGAGCGTCCAGCCTGTCGCGCCCGGGGGAAGCCGATAGCTCGGCCGCGCCTGCGGGACTCCGACGCGCAACATCGGTTGCCGCAGGTCGGCCGCCTGCATGCGCGCATGGACACGCAGAGCCGGCCAGCCCGCCACGAGTGTGCCGCCGGGATACGTGATTCGAAGAGCGGGGAAACCGAACGTCGCCGCGGCGCCTTTCGGAAGGCACGCCGCGTCGAGGCAGTCGAGCCGGTCGACGACGCGGACAATCGACAGGCTCCCTTTCCGGCTGACGGATCGCACGCTCGACGTGACGGCGAACGGTGCAAAGCTCGCGTGCAGCTGCACCGAGCGCGGGTCCACGCGGCGGGGATCGACGAAGACCTCGACCGTCGCGACGACCGTGTCGCCGAACTGCGGCTCGGTCGGCGTCAGGCTCCTGAGCGTTGCGACAGGCCCGCCGGTGAGGCGGACGGTGCTCTGTCCCGGCCGGTGAAGCACGGCGACGACGAACACGGCGGCGAGGCCGGCCGTGAGGACCAGCGCAGCGAGCGCGGCCGGACGCCGTACGTTCATCGCCGCCTCAGGCGCAGCCGGCGCCGGTCGTGCCAGCGCAGGAAGGCGGCGAGGATGTCGAGCGGCTCGTGACTCGAGAGCAGCACCGGATCGATGTCGCGCGCTGCGAAGCCCTCGAGGAGCGTCCGCAGGCGATGTTCGTTCCCCGACCGGCGCTCCGCCGCCTCGCGACGCGTGAGCCGAACCGGCCGGGACGTTCCCTCCGGTGTGGCAACCGGGAGGACGAGCCCGCCGACATCCGGGAACGACTGCTCCCAGCGTGGGTCCTGCACGATCACCGGCACGACGTCCCAACCGAGGCCCGCAGCCATGGCCCAGAGCGCAGTGCGTGGCGGGACGAGGAAGTCCGAGAGCACGAACACGAACGTGCCGCGAGGCATGTCCTGACGCGCCTGCACGAGGTGATCGAAGCCGCGCGCGAGGTTGTCCTCCGGCGCCGTCCAGGACGTGCGCGGCAACTCGTGGTCGCGGATCCTGAGGACGTCGAACTGTCGCCGCGGCGGCAGCCAGCGAGGAGCGTGCGCGTCGGCGAGATCGAGATAGCCGGCCAGCCCCTGCGCGGCGAGCGCGCTGTCGACGATCATCCGGCCGGCAGCCCTCACCGCGGCCGGCTTGTGGAGCCAGGGCAGCTCCGGCGAATAAAGACGCATTGCCGGCCGACGGTCGACGAAGACGACGATGCGCGGGCTCTCCTCCGAGAAGTGCTCGCGGACGATGAACTCATCCGAGCCGCGCGCACTCGAGAGACGCGCGGAGGCGCCCCAATCGATCGCGCGCATGTTGTCGCTCGGCTGGTACGGGCGCGAGCTGGCCATCTCGTAGCCGCTGCCACGGTGCGTGCTCCTGCGCTCCCTGCCGAAGACGCCGATCCCGCGGCGGAGGCCGAGCAGCGGGAACGTCTGGCGCTCTCCGGTCACGTGCGCCTGCTCAGCCCGTGGAGAACACGGCGCCGGGCCGCGGCACGAGCGCGAAACAGCGGGCGGCCAGGTCGGCGAGGTCGCCCTCCCCGCCGCTGTCGTCGCCGAGCCGGTACGGGTTCAGCAGCACGCGGTGCGCGAGCACCGGCTCGAACAGCGCCTCGACGTCCTCGGGGAGCACGAACGAGCGGCCGTGGATGAGCGCCCACGCGCGCACTGCCCGCTCGAGCGCGAGCGAGCCGCGGACGGATGCACCCACGCGGACCATGTCGAGCCCGCGGGTCGCGCGGACGAGCTCGATCAGCCAGCGCTGGATGATCGGGTCGATGTAGACGTCCTCGGTCGCCATCTGGATCTGCCGAAACTCGGCGATGTCGATGGCCGGCTCGAGCAGGTCGAGTGGATGCGTATGCCTCTGCTCCTGCACGATGTGCAACTCGTCGTCGAGGCTGGGGTAGCCGAGTGTGGTTCGCAGGAAGAAGCGGTCGAGCTGGGCTTCCGGCAAAGGGAACGTGCCCTCATGGTCGAGGGGGTTCTCCGTGGCGAGGATCAGGAACGGCTCGGGCAGCGGCCGCGACTCGCCGTCGGTCGTGATCTGGCGTTCCGCCATCGCCTCGAGCAACGCCGACTGCGTTCGCGGCATCGCACGGTTGATCTCGTCGACGAGGACGACGTTGGCGAAGAGCGGGCCGGGCCGGAACTCGAACTCGCGCTCTTTCTGGTTGTAGACCGACAGGCCGGTGACGTCGGTCGGCTGCAGGTCGGGCGTGCACTGAATGCGCGAGGCGTGCGCCCCCGCGATCGCCTTGGCGATCGTGCGGGCGAGGACCGTCTTCGCCGTCCCGGGCACGTCCTCGAACAACACGTGACCACGGCAAAGCAGCGCGCAGAGGACGAGCCGGATCTCCTCCCGCTTGCCCAAGACGACGTGCTCGACGGTCTCGAGCAGGCGCTCGGCGAGGACCGCCGCCGCCGTCAAGTCGGGGTTCTGCTCGACGTGCTTCTTGACGATTTCTTCTCTCAGCGCAGCGCTCCCCGCATCGGCTGGCTCCCACGCTAGCTCGTTCCGGGCTCCGTGGCGCACGACAGCAGATACCGCGTGGAGGCGGCTCCAGATTCACGTGCTTGGGCCTGCGTCGAGCCTCGCGTTCAGGCGGCGGCGTGCGCCGGAGCGGATTCGAGACCGCGCAGGAGCACGTGGAGCGAGCGACGGACAGCCTCGAACCGCGGACTGCCGGCGACGTTCTGTAGCTCCCACGGATCCTTGCTCAGATCGTAGAGCTCGCGCCAGCCGCGCCTGTACTCGACGTAGAGATAGCGGCCGGTGTGGACTGCGACGTACGGCGGCGGCCCTCCCACCTTGAGCTGATCCCGGCCGAGGTACTCCACCACGAATGCGCGTCGCCAGCGGACGCGACGGCCGTGCAGGAACGGCACGAAGCTGCGTCCGTCCTGCACCTTGCCCGGCGTGACACCCGCGAGGCGGCTGATCGTCGAGGCGAGATCGATGTTGAGCACAGGCTCGGCATTGACGGTTCCGTTGCCGGCGCGCCAGGGAGTGCGGACCACGAGCGGAACGTGCGTCGACTCCTCATAGGGCCAGAGCTTCCCGCCGAGCCGGTGCTCTCCCCACAGGAAGCCGTTGTCGCTCGTGTAGATGATCACGGTGCGACTGAGCAGCTTGCGCTGTCGCAGCGTCGAGACGATCGTCTTGACGGAACGGTCGAGCGCGAGCAGCGATTCGAGCTGGCGCACGCGCACGTGCCTCTGGTAGAGGTCGGCGGCCGCTTTCAGCAAGTCCTTGTGCCATGCACTCCACGGCTTGTCGCCGATGTTCGCCTCGTCGATCGACGGCGTGTGCAACGGCGCGATGTTCTCGAGCCGTCCCTGATCTTGCCGTGCCGGAATCGCCGGCAGGTGTGGCGCGGTCGGCGCGAAGTAGAGGAAGAAGGGCTTGCTTCCCTGCTGCTTGATGAAGCTCGTCGCCTTCTTGGTGAGAACCGTCGTCGAATAGTCGGACGGTGAGTCGCCGTAGTTCACCTGCTCGCCGTTCTCGTTGAGCGTGTAGTTGTAGTACTTCTCCATCGGGATGCTGTCCATGACCTGCCAGTCGTCCCAGCCCGGCGGGATCGCGTCATGGCCGTACAGCGTGTAGTCGTTCAAGTACTTGCCGACGAGCGCCGTCCGGTAGCCGCTGCGGTGGAGCCAGACCGCGAGGTTCGAGCGCTGGTCGAACTTCGGGAAGCTGTTTGGCCCGAAGTTGTCGAGCACGCCGGTGTGGTGCGAGTACTGCCCGAGCAGGATGCTGGCGCGCGAGGGTCCGCACTCCGACGTCGTCACGTGGTAGTTCGAGAACATGACCCCGTGAGCGGCGAGGAGATGCCGGACGTTGTGCATCACGGTGTTGCCGTCGACGCGCTCGTCGTCGCTCAGGATCAGGACGACGTTCAGGCGCGGCTTCGCGTTGACGCGGTGCGCCTGGCTCGACCGCCCGCTTCCCTGCGCGCTCGCAGCGAGCACAGCGGACGCGAGTGCGATCGCCGCCACCGCGACCCATGGACGCCCGCTCGACACCGGCACGAGCGTAGTCGCAACTCCTGATGGACTCCTGAACGCGGTCCGCAGTCGCGGTCGGCAACCCGCGTGCGCTACACCCCTTGTTCGGCTTCGATCCGACCCGAACGAACGGCGTTCACGAGCGCCGAGTGGTCACGAGCATTGAGATCGGCGTACGCCTCCGCCAACTCGGCGACGGCCTGGTCGAACACGTCGCCCTTGCCGAGGTATGCCGCGATCGCAATCCGGTCCCCGGAGCGGGCATGCGCTCGGGCGAGCGTCCAGCCGCAGGCCTGGGCGTAGGTCGCGAGCCCTTTCGGAAGGATCGTGTCAACGTTCACCGAGGTCTTCCAGTCCCAGAGCTGGCGGACGTAGAAGTCTCGCACCTCGCCGTCGACGCCCTCCGGCTCGCGTAGCCAGCCGAGGAAGATGTCGCTCGCCGCCTGCATCATGCGCTGGCCCTCGACCACTCGTTGGCCGTGGTTCTCGAACTCGCTCTTGCCGAGGTGCGGCTCGAGCACCGAGGCCTCCGCCTCCTTGATCTGCAGGAACAGCGGATCGCTGTCGTCGCGGCCGAGCAGCAGCACGATCCACGTGCGTCTCCCGACACTGCCGACCCCGACGACCTTCCGGGCGACGTCGACGACGCGGTATCCCTCGAGCAGCTTGCGCCGGTCCTGCTGCAGCGAGCGGCGATAGCTCCGGAACAGCTCGTGGATCGCTCCTTCGATCTCGGCCGCGTCCTTCCCGTCGGCGGCGAGCTCCTCGATCGGCACGATCAGCGGCGGGTCGGAGACGATCCGAACACGGCCGTCGACGACGTGAGTCAGCTTGACCAGAGCCTTGAGATTGTCCTTCGTCTGCGCCTTCGCGGCAGTCCGTTGCACGGACTTCGCCTGATTCCGATCGTTGTCCGCACGCAGTCGGGCCTCGATCACCGAAGCGTCGAGGCGCGAGTACCAGACCGCGAGGTCGCCCATCGTCGCGAACCCGCCCATCGCTTCGCGGTAGGAACGCGTGACGCCGAGCACCGTGGCTCGCCGCTCGGCGTCGGTGAGCCCTCGATCGCGCCCACAGATCTCGAAGCTCGTCGCCAAACGCTTGACGTCCCACTCGAACGGACCGGGCGCCGTCTCGTCGAAGTCGTTCAGGTCGAACACCAGGGTGCGATCGGGCGACGCGTAGCCTCCGAAGTTCGACAGGTGCGCGTCCCCGCAGAGCTGCACGCTGAAGCCGGCCTGCGGAGTCGACGCGAGGTCGTGCGCCATGATCGCCGCGCTGCCGCGGCAGAACGCCAACGGAGAGGCGAGCATCCGTCCGTAGCGAATCGGGATGAGCTCGGGCAGCCGCGATACGTCCTGCGCCTCGAGAAGCCCGATCGGATCGCGGTCGGGAGCCGGCTCGAAAGCCGACTGGCTCCCGCGAGGAACGCCGGCGCGAGCAGCGCGACCACGGGCGGACCGCTCGGCCACGCTCACGTACGCCGACGGATCGTCTACTGCTCCGATCTCCTCACCTCGCCCCAGCATGCCCCGGTCGCCATCGCCATCGCCGTCTCGTAGCGTAACGCCACGAAGGAGCGGCACCACTTGATGCGATCCCGTCCGAGGCGTGATCTAGCCTCGCCGGCGATGCCGTCCACGGTGCAGCGCGTTCCGCACGGGACCTTCGGCGACGATCCGTTCGGCCGCGGTGCGGAGCGAGTCGCGCGCTTCTTCGGAACGCCGAGATACATCCTCGTCCAGACCGGCCTCGTGATCCTGTGGATTGCGCTCAACTCGCTCGCGCTGATCAGCCACTGGGATCCGTACCCGTTCATCCTCCTGAACCTCGCCTTCTCCACGCAGGCCGCGTACGCCGCGCCGCTCATCCTGCTCGCCCAGACCCGCCAGACGGAGCGCGACAAGGAACACGGCGAGCTGATCGACAAGCGCCACACGCACCTCGAGGAGATGGCGAATGCGCAGAACGCGCGGATCGTCAAGCTCCTGCAGGCGAACACGGAGCTCACGCAGCAGGACAAGGAGCTGACGCAACAGGTCGCAGACCTGACGCGCGAGATCCACGCGCTGCTGACGAAGTCGGGCTAGGCCGCGGAGAGATCGTCGACGAGCGGGCCCGTGTCGAGCGGGTCGAAGCCGAGACGGCCGGCGATCTCTTCGCTCGTGGGCTTCGTGCCCTCGGCGAACAGCTCGCGCAGGAACTCGCCCGTCCTCGGGCTCCGCCACCAGTCTTCGCCGAGCTCGCCGACGAGCTGGTGGCGCAGCTGCGCGGAGCGGATCCACGCCCGCAGGTAGTCGGCGGAGTAGAAGCCGGCGTCCATGTCGGCGACGTAGCCGCGCGGGTCGTAGCGAATGCCCGTCGCCTCGGTGAGCCGCGTCGCGTAGTCGCGCGGCGAACGGCCTTGCTCCTTCGCGAAGCTCGACCAGAACCCGAGCTCGTAGCGCAGCTTCGCGGTGTACCGCCGGTACAGCAGCGCCTCGAGGAAGAGCGTCGCCTGTGCGTTCTCTTGCGCCTGCACGTCGGAGAGCCCGAAGTGCAGGGCATGCCAGCCCGGCTCGCGCGTGATCGCCTCGAAGATGTACGAGTAGATCTCCGTCAGCGCGTGGTCGCGCGAGATCTTGCGGAACGTGTACGGCAGACGTGGATCGACGCCGGCGTAGTGAAGCGCATGTCCGGCCTCGTGCATGAACGACTGGTAGTCGGCGAGCCCACCCTGCGCGCGCGTGATCAGGTGCACCACGTCGGGCGGATCCGATGCGATCACGCAGGCGCGCGGACTCTTCTGCGGCCGGTCCTCGAGGTCGAGTCGAATGTTGGGAATCGCGGTCATGTCGAAGCCGAGCGCCTGGACGCTCGCCATGCACACGTCGACCGACCGTTCCTTCGTATACGTCGACTCGAGCGGCGAGAGCCTGCGGAGGTAGTGGACGTGCGCGTTCGTCGGCAGGGCGTCGCGCTCGGGGCCGAGGAGCTTCTCGAACCAGGTGGCGCGCAGCCGCCCCCACGCCTCTGTCGTCGCGTCCGAGGCCGCGATCAGCACCTGCTCGAGCTGCCGCAGGGAGATCGCCTTCTCCTCCTCGTTCCGCGCCACCGGGTCGGGCTCGCCGGAGAGCTCGCCCTCGAGCTGCTCGGCGGCGATCATCAGCGCGAGCCGGTCGGCGTTGAAGCGGGCCGACTCGGCACGCTCCAACTCGCCGAGCGCTTCGCGATCGTCGTATGACTCGAGCACCGCGAGCCTCGCCTGCGCCGACCGCAGCGGCAGCTCCTCACCTGCGAACGTGATGCGAGCGCCGAGGATCGCGTTCTCGAGCGCGTCCTCCTGCTCGGCGAGCTCGGCGGAGACGATGCCGCCCTCGCACGTCTTGCGCAGCCGGTAGAGCCGCTCACGCTCGCCACCCGACGCGGCGTTCTCCGCCTCGCGCAGCGCCTCGACCTGCACGCGCGAGAAGAGCCTGCCGTACCGCGCGACGATCGCGGCCTGCTCCGAGACCTCTTTCTCGCCGACGCGAACCGCGCGGGCTTCCTCTGAGCGCTCGAAGTAGTACTTCTGGAGCTGCGCCTCGTACTCGGCAGGCGTGCGGGCGGTCGTGGTCGACATGCGCTCCAGGGTATCGGCCTACGACGGAACCGGGACGCCGGTTGCGAACGACCGCACCGTCGAGAGCATGGCATCGATCGCGAACGGCTTGGCGAGCACCGCGTCGGCGTCGATCCTCCGCTCGCCCGCATCGACCTCGGCCGAGCCGGTCACGACCACCACCGGGATATGCGGCTCACGGCCCCGGAGCTCCTCGAGCAGCGTGTCGCCGCGCTCGAGCCCGACCTGCAGGTCGAGCAGGACGACGGCGACCGGCTCGCTCTCGAGGAGGGCGCGGGCCGCGTCGAGCGTCCCTGCCTCGACGACACGGTAGCCCTCGAGCTCGAGGTTCACCCGGCAGAGAAAGCGCATCGCCGACTCGTCGTCGACGACGAGCACGACCTGGCCTGTGACCCCCTGTGGCACCGGGCGAGTCTAGACGGCAGATCCAGCCGCCGTACCCCGGAAGGTCTCCCACGCGTTTATTCATCGTAAATAGGAAAGGACTGGGGTCAGATGAAGTGCGTCGGACACAAGCCGGACAAAGAGGAGCGAGGCGTTCCGGTGCCTACGGAGTCGTTCCGCCGACGGGCCTGGCGCCAGTTCGAACGCGCGCTCGACCCGCTCGCTCCCCCGCGGCCGCTGCCTACGCGGCGCCGGCCGCAGTAAGACGCGCGAGCGTCTTCTCGCGACCGAGGAGCTCGATGCTCTCGAAGAGGCCGGGCGAGATCTTCGAGCCGGTGACCGCGATCCGGATCGGCTGAAAGCCCTGGCGGGGCTTCAGGCCGAGTTGCTCGACCAGCGAGCGCAGCGCCGCCTCGATCGCCTCCGCCGTGAACGGCTCGAGCTTCGACAGCGCGTCTTGCGCGGCCGCGATCACGTCCGCCCCACCGTTCAGCTCCGCCGGATCGGGCGTGACGTCCTCGAAGAAGAAGCGGGCGTAGGCCGGGAATTCGTCGAGGCGTGCGATTTTCTCCTGGACGAGCGGCGCCGCCTTGCGGACGAGCACCGCATCCCAGTCGTAGCCCTGCTCGCCGAGCCAGAGGATGAGCGCGTGCGCGAACTCCTCCTCGGGGAGCGAGCGGATGTAGACGCCGTTCATCCAGTCGAGCTTCGCGTAGTCGAACTGGGCCGGGCTTGACGTGACGTGATCGAGCAAGAACCGCTCGACGAGCTCCTCGCGGCTCATGATCGTCGTCTCCCCGTCGGGCGCCCAGCCGAGCAGTGCAAGGAAGTTCACCAGGGCGTCGGGTAGGTAGCCCGCCTTGCGGAACTCGTCGACGCCCGTCGCGCCGTGGCGCTTCGACAGCTTCTTTCCGTCCTGCCCGTTCACGTTCGGAACGTGTGCGTACACCGGCAGCTCCGCGCCGACCGCGAGGATGACGTTGATCTGCTTCGGCGTGTTCGAGATGTGGTCCTCGGCCCGAATGACATGCGTGATGCCGTCCCAGACGTCCTCCATCGGGGATGCGAAGTTGTAGGTCGGACGGCCGTCGCCCCGCACGAGCACGACGTCTTCGAGCTTCTCGTTCGGAAACTCGACCCGCCCGCGGACGACGTCGTCCCAGGCAGTGACGCCGTCGTTCGGCATGCGGAACCGGATCGCCCCGTCGTCCTCGTATGCCTTCCCTTCGGCGACGAGCCGTTCGGCGGTCGCTCGGCAGTCGTCGAGCCGGTCGAGCTGGAACGTCACCGGCCCGTCCCAGTCGAGGCCGAGCCAGCGCAGGGAGTCCTGGATCTGGTCGACCGCTTCCGCGACTTCCCGGCTCGTGTCCGTGTTCTCGATGCGCAGCCGGAACTCGCCGCCGTGATGCCGCGCGAAGAGCCAGTTGAAGAGAAACGTCCGCACTCCGCCGATGTGAAGGAAGCCTGTTGGGCTCGGGGCCATGCGAACGCGGACGGACATCGCGGCCTATCGTAGTGCCGTGCCGCTCGCCCTCGTCTCGGACATCCACGGCAACGATCTCGCACTGGCGGCGGTCGTCGCGGAGCTCGAACGGCTCGGAGTCGAGCAGGTCGTCTGCCTCGGTGACGTGGCGCAGGGCGGCTCGCAACCGGCGGAGGTGCTCGACCGCCTCGCCCGGCTCGGCTGGCCGGTGATCCTCGGCAACGCCGACGCGTTCCTGCTCGAGGTCGACCCGAGCTCGCCCGAGCCGGCGACCGACGAGCAGCTCGAGCGCCGCACCTGGACCCTCGGGCAGCTCTCGGACGCGCAGCTGGAGCAGATCCGTGCGTTCGTTCCGACGCTCGACGTGGAGGTCGACGGCCTGACGCTGCGCGCCTTCCACGGCTCGCCGCGGTCGTACGACGACGTCGTGCTGCCGGAGACGCCCGACGGCGTCGCCGAACGTCTGCTCGGCGGCTCCGGCGTCGACCTGCTCGCAGGCGGACACACGCATCTGCAGTGGACGCGCTACGTCGACGGCGCGTTGTACGTCAACCCGGGCTCCGTCGGCCTCGCCTACGACCGGTTCGACAGCGAGTCTGTTCCGATCGAGGTCGCCGAGTACGCCCTCGTCACGGGCGGCTCGGTCGAGTTCCGCAGAGTGCCGTGGCAGAGCGAGTCCTGACACAGCGCGAGCTGAACCGCGCGACGCTCGCGCGCCAGCTCCTGCTCGAACGGAAGAAGGTGCCGGTGCTCGCCGCGATCGAGCGGCTCGCCGGCCTGCAGGCACAGTGGCCACCCTCGCCCTACGTCGGGCTCTGGTCTCGCCTCGCCGGCTTTACGCGGGACGCGCTCGAGCGTGCGGTGCTTCGCGGCGACGTGATGAAGCCGACCGTGATGCGCGGCACGTTGCACCTCGTCACGACGCGCGACTACCCGATGTTCTGGACGGCGCTGCGCGACATGCCGACCTGGTACGACGAGGGTCACCTCGCGCACGCGCTCAAGGCGCTGCCCAGTACGCGTGCGCTCGCGGAAGCAGAGCCGCTGACGATGAAGGACGCGCTCGAGCATCTCGCACGCGAGCACGGCCACGTCGACATCGAGGCGCGCCGGATCTTCCACGCAGTGCGCCGCCGCGGGCATCTCGTGCATGCGCCGGAGACCGCGCTCTGGTCCTCTCGCCCACTCGCCGTCTACCACGCCTATCCGGAGCCCGATCCGGTCGACGTGCTGCATGCGCGCACCGAGCTCGTCCGGCGATATCTCGCTGCGTTCGGCCCGTCAACGCGGGCCGACATCGCGGACTGGTCGGGGCTGCGCGTCGGCGACTTCACACCGGCCCTCGATGCGCTGGAGCCGCTGCGGCGCTTCCGCGACGAGAAGGGTCGCGAGCTGCTCGATCTCCCCCGTGCCCCGCTACCGGCGGCGGACACCCCCGCGCCCGTGCGGTTCCTCCCGAAGTGGGACAACACGCTGCTCGCCCACGCGGACCGGTCGCGCGTCCTGCCCGCAGAGCTGCGCAAGACGGTGATCTCGAAGAACGGAGACGTCACGCAGACCGTGTTGCTCGACGGCATCGTCGCGGGCAGCTGGGTCGCCGACGCGAAAGGGAAGATCGCGCTGACGCCCTTCGCTCCGTGGCCCCGCGTTGCGCGGCGCGAGGTCGAGGACGAGGCGGCGCGGCTCGAGGCCTGGCTCCGGTAGCGTCGGAACCCGATGCACATCGGCGCGCACGTCTCCTCCAGCGGCGGCATTCACACGGCGATCGACCGGGCCGAGGCGATCGGCGCCGAGTCGGTGCAGGTGTTCACGCAGAGCCCCCGCACCTGGCGGCAGACGAATCACGACCCGGCGACGTTCGAGCGTTTCCGCGAACGGCGTGAAGAGGCTGCGATCGCCGGCGTGCTCTGCCACGCGCTGTACCTCTGCAACTTCGCGGCGCCCGATGACGCGATCTACGAGAAGTCGATCGCCGCGCTGCGCAGCACGATGGAGATCGCGTGCGCGATCGGCGCCGACGGCGTCGTGCTCCACGTCGGGTCGCACCTCGGCGCGGGCCTCGACAAGGGGCTCGAGCGGGTCGTTCCGGCCCTCGAGCAGGTGCTCGAGCTGTCCAACGACACGACGTGGCTGCTGCTGGAGAACTCAGCGGGCGCCGGCGGCACGATCGGCCGCTCGATCGACGAGCTCGCGACGATCTTCGAGCGCCTCGACGGCCACCCGAGGCTCGGCGTGTGCCTCGACTCGTGCCACCTCTACGTCTCGGGCGTCGACGTCACGGACCCTGCGACACTCGACGCGCTGCTCGACGAGGTCGACGCGACGATCGGCCTCGACCGGCTGCGGGCGCTGCACGTGAACGACTCCGCCGCCCCGCTCGGGTCGAACCGCGACCGGCACGAGAACATCGGCGAGGGCCTGCTCGGCGAGCAGCTCGGCGTCTTCCTCGGCCACCCGAAGCTCCAGGGCCTGCCGGCGGTGCTCGAGACCGCGGGCCCGGAGAAGCGCGGCCCCGACGCGAACGAGGTGCGCAAGGCGAAGGAGCTCCGCGAGCGGGCGCTCGCCGCAGGGTGAGGCGCTACCGCTGGGTGATCCTCGGCGCCGGCACGCTCGCGCAGTCGACGTTCTCGGCAGCCTCCGTCGGCCTCTCGGCGCTCGGCCCCGTGCTCCGCTCCCACTACCACCTGTCGCTCGGCCAGGTGGGAATCGTGCTCGGTGCGGTCTCGTTCGGGATGCTCCCCACCCTGCTTCCCTGGGGACTGCTCGCCGACCGGATCGGCGAGCGCGCCGTG